>CAYLZU010000365.1:850-3411 GCA_964388005.1 uncultured Burkholderiaceae bacterium | reverse complement strand
GAGAACGCCGGCGGCCAGCGAGGCGCCTTCGTCGTCCGGCGTGACGGCCGGCTGCTGATCGAGGGGCTGTGCGAGGCGGGCGTCGAGGTGCCGCAGCGCGCGCCCGTTGCCGATGCCGATGCCGCCAACGCCGCGGTTGAGGTCGCACCCGCTGCCGGTGGCGCCGTGGCCGTCGCCACCGGTGCCATCGGCGCAGTCGCCGGCGACGCTGCGGCCACGGCCAATGCCGCAGCCCACGGCGGGCGCGATGCCGCCCCCACGGCGCAGGGTTCGCCGCAGGCGGCAGCAGCGGCATCCGCGCCGCCGCGCCCGCTGGCGCTCGAAGCCGCCGCCTCCGCGCTGCCGGTGACGATCGTCTACCAGGTTTTGAACACGCAGGCGCCGGTGGTGCTGGCCGACGCGCGCGCCTCCGAGCACGCGGCGCGCGATGCCTACCTGCGGGCCAACGCGCCGCAGTCGCTGCTGTGCCTGCCGCTGGTGCGGCAGGGCAAGTTCGAAGGCGCGATCTACATGGAGAACCGCGCCGCCAGCGGCGTGTTCACGGCGGCGCGCATCGAGGTGATCAAGCTGCTGGCGGCGCAGATGTCGATCTCGATCGAGAACGCGCTGCTGTACGAGGCGCAGCAGCGGCTGATCGCCGCCCAGCGGCGCTTCGTGCCGCGCGAGTTCCTGGAAAGCCTCGACCAGCCCGACATCGCCCGCGTCGACCCCGGCGAGCACATCGCCAAGACGATGAGCGTGCTGTTCTCCGACCTGCGCGGCTTCACGCCGGTGGCCGAGCGGCTGCCGGCGCGCGACGTGATCGGGCTGCTGAACCGCTACTTCGGCGAGATGGGGCCGGCGATCACCGCCGCCGGCGGCTTCATCGACTCCTTCGCCGGCGACTAGATCAAGGCCCTGTTCGACACCGATGCCGACGCCGCGGTGGCCGGCGGCATCGCCATGTGGCGGGCGCTGGAAGCGTTCAACGAACGCTCGCGCGCGCTCGGCCAGCCGGAACTGAACATGGGCGTGGGCGTGAACACCGGGCCGGTGGTGCTCGGCACCGTCGGCGCCGGCGAGCGGCTGCAGTGCTCGGTGATCGGCGACACCGTCAACCTCGCCTCGCGGATCGAGGGACTGACCAAGCTGTACAAGGCCCGGCTGCTGATCGGCGAAGGCACGTACCGCGCGCTGAAGTCGCCGGAGCGCTTTGCGCTGCGGCAGGTCGACCGGGTGGCGGTCAAGGGCAAGGACGTGGCCATCGCGCTGTACGAAGTGCTCGACGCCGAGCCGCCCGCTCGGCGGGCCGCCAGGCTCGCGACGCGGGAACGGCTGGCGCAGGCGATGCAGCGCTATGCCGGCCGCGATTTCCGCGCCGCGCAGACGATGTTCGAGGCTCTCTGCGCCGAGGATGCGGACGATGCCGTGCCGCCGCTGTACCTGGAGCGCTGCCGGCGCTACGAACGCCTGGCGCCGCCGCCCGACTGGCAGGGGGTGGAGAAGCTGACGCAGAAGTAGCGGGCGCGGTCGCCCGCCGCCGCCGCCCCGCGAGAAAGAAACGGCGGCAGACGCCGGTGTCGTGCTCGGGCGCGGCTCGACCGATCGAGGTCGGCGCCAGCGTCACCCGCCGCCGGGCCGGGCGGTCCCGCGCTGCGCGCCTTAAGCGCATGAAGAAGGCGAACGCCCGGCGGCGGACCTGCGGATCTCAGCGATACATCCAGCGCCGCGTCAGCGGCAGCTCGGTCGGCCCCGGGGCAACCTGCCGGCTGCCGAGGATCTGGTGCAGGTTCATCCACCCCTGCGCGAAGCCGTGGCTGCATCCGGCGAGGTAGACGCGCCAGACCCGCAGCGTGCGCTCGGAGGCCTGTCGCGCCGCCTCCGCCAGGCGCTGCTCCAGCCGCCGCGACCAGTGCGCCAGCGTCAGCGCGTAGTGCCGGCGCAGGCTCTCGACATCGACGATCTCGAATCCCGCCGCCGCCATCTCGCGCACCGCCAGCGCCAGGTGCGGCAGTTCGCCGTTGGGAAAGACGTACCTGCCGACGAAGTCGCTGGCGCCCGAGCCGACCGGGCGGTTGTCGACGTCGGCGCTGGTGATGCCGTGGTTGAGCATCAGGCCGCGGTCGCGCAGCATGCGGGCGGCGGTGCCGAAGTACACGGGCAGGTTGCGCAGGCCGACGTGCTCGAACATGCCGATGCTCGCCACCTTGTCGAAGCTCGCCTCGCCGAAGCGCTGCGGCAGGTCGCGGTAGTCGAGCAGTTCGACCCGCACCCTGCCGTCGAGCCCGGCGGCGGCGATGCGTTCGCGCGCCAGCAGCGCCTGCTGCTCCGACAGCGTGATGCCGACCGCCGAGACTCCGTAGTGCTGCGCCGCGTGCAGCACCAGCGCGCCCCAGCCGCAGCCGATGTCGAGCAAGCGCTCGCCGGGCGCCAGCCGCAGCTTGCGGCAGATGTGGTCGAGCTTGGCGCGCTGGGCGGTGTCGATGTCCTCGTCGCCGCTGTCGAAGTAGGCGCACGAATAGACCATGCGCTCGTCGAGCCACAGGCGATAGAAGTCGTTGCCGACGTCGTAGTGATGGCTG
>CAYLZU010000365.1:0-840 GCA_964388005.1 uncultured Burkholderiaceae bacterium | reverse complement strand
GGACGAAGAATCCCAACTATCGCGACGTCATCTACATTGAGGAGCTGATCGGCCCCGATACCGTCAACACGATTCCGCCCGCGACCTTTGAAGCGTTTCGCGACCATGGGCGGCCGCGCGTCAGCCTCATGGAAGACGTCGATGCGGCCTTCGACGTAGGCTTCGGCCAGCCCGCCGAGCGTCGGCCGCGCCAGGCTCGCCAGCACGGCCGGATCGCGCACCGTCAGCGTCAGCCGCGCCTCGCTGCCGAAGTCGACCGTGGCGCCGTCGGGAAGGACCACCCGCAGCGGCAGCCCGCCGTCGGCGCGCACCTCGTCGGCCAGCTTCGCCAGTTCCCTGCCCGCGACCTTGCCGACGACCTTGTCGGTGGCGCGCCTGAGAATCGCTTCACCCCACATGATCGAACCCCCACGACCCGACGCGACAATTCTTGCGGATCGTGCCCGCGATGCCAACCAGGCGCCGGATCCCTTGTTAGCGCGTCGTGAAAAGCCGACGGCGGCGCTCGAACAGGCACACCGCCGCCGCCGCGGCGACGTTCAGCGACTCGACCGCCGAGTCGATCGGGATCGACACCAGGCGGGCACAGACGCCGCGCGCCGCCGGCGACAGCCCGGCGCCCTCGCCGCCGAAGACCCAGCCGACCGCCGCCGGCAGGTCCGCCTGCCACAGCGGTTCGCCGTCGCGGGCATCGGCGCCGATCCAGTCGCCATCGAGCGCCGGCGGCAGAGCGGCAGGATCGACCGGCTGATGGATGCGCAGGCGGAAGTGCGCCCCCTGGCCGGCGCGCATCGCCTTCGGCGCCCACAGCGCCGCCGTCGTCGGGCTGGCCAGCACCTC
>CAYLZU010000364.1:2539-3422 GCA_964388005.1 uncultured Burkholderiaceae bacterium | reverse complement strand
TCGGTGGTCCGTACTCGATGACCATTGCCAACTCCGGTTCGGACATCGACCCGAGTCTGGCGACGACAGCCACCGGCACGGTCGGCGTCACTTACCGCTGCGCCAGCGGGCAAGCGCCCACCTTTACAGTTCCCGCAACTCTGACACTGACCGGCGCCGGGAGCATGGACGCCACCTTCACGTACACCAGCGGCGGTACCGGCACCGGTATGGGCGCAGCGCACAACAAGACCCTGACGATCAACGGACAGATCCTGCAGGCCGAGTTCGAGGACCAGCCAGTCGGCGTCTATAGCGGCACGCTGACGGTGACGCTCAACCCATAGGCCGAGGCGCTCAGACCGAGCGAAGGCCGCGCCTCACCGCGGCCTTCGGCCTTTCTGGCCCCTGCGACGGTCCTCGGCCCACTGACATCTGTGGTCTTCAGCGCTCCGTGATCCCGTACCGCCGCAACCTGATGGCCGCCCGCGGGGCCATCCGCACGCTCACAGCGGCGTTTCTGCTCGCGGCGTGCGGCGCGGCATCTGCTCTGTGCACCTTCGTCACGACGCCGGCAGGCATCGTGTTCAGCCCGGCGCTCGACCCGTCGGCAGCCGTGCTGCGGCAGGCGTTCACCGAGGTGCGCATGAGCTGCTCGCCGCCGCCCACGGTTCCGACCTGGAGCTTCACCGGCCTGCACGGCGCGGCGCCCTTGCGCCTGAAGCACGGCGCGCTCGCGGAGTTCATCCCCTATACCGCCGCGGCGACCAACCTCGGCGGGCCTCCCTCGAACCGGCGGTGGCGCATCACGGCAACGATCCTGGGCGCGGACTACGAAAACGCGTCGGTCGGGTCGTACTCCGACACGCTAACGGCCAGCATCCTGCCGTAGATGCCTCCGGTC
>CAYLZU010000364.1:0-2529 GCA_964388005.1 uncultured Burkholderiaceae bacterium | reverse complement strand
CTGGCCCTTGCCGCCGCACTGCTGGCGCCGCTGCTGGTCGCCGCGTGGGCGCCCGCGGCGCAGACCACCGGCGGGTTCTCGATCATGCCGCTGCGCGTGGCGATGGACCGCGCCACGCGGGCGGCCGAGATCGTCATCCGCAACGACGACGAGACCCCGCTGCGCCTGCAGGTGCAGGCGATGTCGTGGCGGCAGGACGAAGACGGCCGCGACCGCTACGAGGAGGCCGACGGCCTGATCTACTTCCCCCGCGCGCTGGAGGTGCCGCCGCGCGAGTCGCGCCTCGTGCGCGTCGGCATCCGCGCCGCTCCGGTCGCGCGCGAGGAGACCTACCGGCTCTTCATCGAGCAGTTGCCGCCGCCGGGGCCGGCGGAGAAGACCAAGGGGGTGTCGCTGCGCGTGCTGCTGCGCATCGGCGTTCCGGTGTTCGTCGCGCCGGCCCAGCCGGAGCGCAAGGCCGAGATCGAGCAGCTCGTCCTGCACGGCGGGCAGGCGCGCGTGACGGTGGCCAATCACGGCAACGTACACGTCGCCGCCGACCGGTTCGAAGTGGAGGCGCTGGGCAGCGACGGCGCGATCCTGTTCACACGGCAGGTGCAGGAGCGCTATTTCCTCGCCGGTGCGGTGCGGCCGTCGACGGTCGAACTGCCGCGCGAGCTGTGTCCGCAGGTGGCGCGGCTGCGCGTTTCGCTCGCCGGCGAAGGCATCGATCTGCAGCGCACGGCGCCCGTGGAACCCGGGGCCTGCCGGTAGCCGGCGCGGCCGGTCCGGGGACAGGGCGTGCCGCGGCATCCGCGCGATCGACATCCCGACGGTGCGCAAGCCGCCGGCCGGGCTGCGCGGCGTGCCGGCCTGCGGCCGGCGCACCTCGTCCTGGCGGCCCTGACGATGCTGCCGGCAGCCCATGCGCAGCCGGCCGCCGCCCCGGCCGAGCCGGCGACGACATTTGCCCAGACACCCGCGCCGCCGGAGCGCCGCGAGCGGCTGATCGCGCGGGTGCGCGTCAACACGGTCGACCGCGGCGATGCGCTGCTGTCGCGCGGCGAGCGCGGCGAGTTCTACGTGCCGCGGGCGCAACTGGCTGCCTGGGGGATAGCCGCCGGCGACGCCCGCTTAGTGGTGATCGACGGCGAGCCGCACGTGCCGCTGTCGGCCGTGCCCGGCCTGACGGCGCGCTTCGACGAGGCGACGGTGACGCTGCACCTGCAGGCGGCCGCCGCGACGCTCGGCGAGACCCGCATCGACCTGCGCCCGAAGCGGCGCGCCGACGTGGTCTTCACCGACGACAGCAGCGTCTTCCTGAATTACGGCCTGAACGCCGTCGGCGACCAGGACTTCGGCGACCGCCGCTACCAGGCCGCCACCGAGTTGGGCGCCCGCTTCGGCCCCTGGCTCTTCTACAACACGACCGATCACGCCTGGGGCGAAGGCCAGACGAGCCGCAGCACGCGCCTGCTGACGAACGCCCAGCGCGATGACCGGCCGAACCTGCGCCGGCTGACCGTCGGCGACTTCTTCACGCCGGGCTTCGATCTCGCCGCGTCGGTGCCGATCGGCGGGCTGAGCATCGCCAAGGACTACGGGCTCGATCCGTACTTCGTCCAGTACCCAACCGCCGCCTTCCGCACCGAGGTCACGTTCCCGTCGACGGTGCAGGTGCGGGTCGACGGCAACGTGGTCGCCCAGCAGCAGGTGCAGCCGGGGGCGCTCGACATCGGCAACATCGCCGGCGTGACCGGCGCGCAGAACGTCGCCGTGGTGATCCGCGACCCGTTCGGCCGCGAGCAGGTGCTCGACCAGCCGTTCTTCTTCGCCACGCGGGCCGGGCTGGCAGCGGGCCTGCACGACTACGGCTACAGCGCCGGGTGGCTGCGCGAGAACTACGCCACTTCCAGCAACGACTACGGCGACCCGGCGTTCGCAGGCTTTCATCGCTATGCGTTCACCGACGCGGTGACGCTCGGGCTGCGGGCCGAGGCGTCGCGCCGCCTGTACAACATCGGCCCGTTCGGCACGCTGCAACTGCCGCGCCTGGGCATCTTTGCCGCCGGCGTCTCGTTCGGCGGCGGCGAGGGCCGGCAGGGCTACGCCGCCAGTGCGGCCTGGTCGTATACCGGCGGCGGCGTCTCCGTCGGGCTCGGCGGCCGCTACCTGTCGCCGGAGTATGCGCAATTGGCGGACCGGGTCTACTCGCTGCGGCAACGCAGCAGCCAGTATGCGTCGCTGTCTTTCGGCGGCGGCACCGCCGGTACGCTGTCGGCGACCTACTACCTGTCCGACACCTACGCCGGCCTGCGCATCCGCACCGCGAATGTCAACTACACGCTCGGTCTGCTCGGCAACCGCGGCGTGCTGTCGCTGGGGGTCACGCACAGTTTCGAGCCGGAGTCGCGCACGGTGGTCGCGCTGTCGCTGCGCTACTACCTCGACCGGCTCACGTCGGTGGTCGGCGGCGCGGGAAGCGGCGGCGGTACGCACTTCGCCGCGCTGTCGCTGCAGCGTGAAGTCCCGCAGGGCGAGGGCGTCGGC
>CAYLZU010000363.1:0-3426 GCA_964388005.1 uncultured Burkholderiaceae bacterium | reverse complement strand
GGCCCTGGCTGTTCTCGTTGCGGTAGCCGACCATCGCCGCCAGCGTGGTCGACTTGCCGCTGCCGGTGGCGCCGACCATCATGATGATTCCGCGCCGCGCCATCACCAGGTCGTTGACGATCGGCGGCAGGTTCAGTTCGGCGGCGGTCGGGATGCGGTCGGTGATGACGCGGAAGACGATGCCGACCTTGCCCTGCTGGACGAAGGCCGAAACGCGGAAGCGGCCGATGCCGGTCGGGCTGATGGCGAAGTTGCTCTCGCGCGTGGCCTCGAACTGCTGCATCTGGCGGTCGTTCATGATCGCCCGCACCAGCTCCGCCGTGTGCTGCGCCGTCAGCGGCTGGTTCGACACCGGGGTGACGCGGCCGTCGATCTTGAACGCCGGCGGAAAGTCGGCGGTCAGGAACAGGTCCGACCCCTTCTTCGTCAGCAGCAGCTTCAGTAGGTCGTGGATGAAGCGGGTGGCCTGGTCGCGATCCATGGTGCGTCCTCGACGCCGCGCCCGATGCGCGGCGATAACTGTGTCGTGGGTCGGTACCTGGTGGTGGCGGTCGGTGCAGGTCAGCCGAACCGAGGCTCAGCCGACGAACGATTCCGGAGTCTTGGCATAGGTCCGCGCCTCGACATGTGAGATCACGTTGCGGCGAACGAGGTCGAGCAGGCACTGGTCAAGCGTCAGCATGCCGTGCTGGGCGCCGGTCTGGATCATCGAGTACATCTGCGCGATCTTGTTCTCCCGGATCAGGTTGCGGATCGCCGGCGTGCCGACCATGATCTCGTGCGCCGCCACCCGGCCGCTGCCGTCCTTGCGCTTGAGCAGCGACTGCGAGATCACGGCCACGATCGACTCCGACAGCATCGCCCGAACCATTTCCTTTTCCGCCGCCGGGAACACGTCGACGACGCGGTCGATCGTCTTCGCCGCGCTCGAGGTGTGCAGGGTGCCGAACACCAGGTGGCCGGTCTCGGCGGCGGTCAGCGCCAGCCGGATCGTTTCCAGGTCGCGCAGCTCGCCGACCAGGATCACGTCCGGGTCCTCGCGCAGCGCCGCCCGCAGCGCATTGGCGAAGGACAGCGTGTGCGGCCCGACCTCGCGCTGGTTGATGACGCACTTGCGCGGCTCGTGCACGAACTCGATCGGATCCTCGACCGTCAGCACGTGCCCCTGCACGTTCTGGTTGACGTGGTCGACCATCGCCGCCAGCGTGGTCGACTTGCCGGAGCCGGTCGGACCGGTCACCAGCACCAGGCCACGCGGCTTCAGCGAGAAGTCGGCGAAGATCTTGGGGCAGGCCAGTTCCTCCAGCGTCAGCACCCGCGACGGAATCGTCCGCAGCACCGCCGAGGAGCCGCGATCCTGCATGAAGGCGTTGACGCGGAAGCGCGCCAGTCCCGGCAGGTCGAACGAGAAGTCGACGTCGTAGGTCTCGTCGTAGTGCTTGCGCTGCTGGTCGTTCATGATGTCGTAGATCATCGCGTGCACGTCCTTGTGCTCCAGCGGCGGCAGATTGATGCGCCGCACGTCACCGTGCACGCGGATCATCGGCGGCAGGCCGGCGGACAGGTGCAGGTCGGACGCCTTGTTCTTGACCGAGAATGCGAGCAGCTCTGAGATGTCCATGAAGGCGTCCGGCGATGGCTGGCAATGGCGGGGCTACGACTCCCGGCAGCGTGCACCCGCTGTTGCCGAAATCCTTGTCCCGCAAGGACTTACAGCAGCACGAGGCGACCGCGGCCGATTATGAGCAGTTCGAACGAACAGTTGCAAGCCAGCCTAACACTGCTGACCGAACGGATTACTGAGGCGGCGGCGCGCGCCCATCGGGCGCCCGGGTCGGTGACGCTGGTCGCGGTGAGCAAGACCTTCCCGGCGCCGGACGTGCTGGCGCTGGCCCGCTGCGGCCAGCGGCACTTCGGCGAGAACTACGTCCAGGAGGCGTTGGCGAAGATCGCGGCGGTGCGCGCCGCGGCACCTGATCTGCCGCTGCATTGGCACTTCATCGGCCCGATCCAGAGCAACAAGACGCGGTCGATCGCCGAGCACTTCGACTGGTTGCAGTCGGTCGACCGGCTGAAGATCGCCGAGCGCCTGTCGGAGCAGCGCCCGGCCGGTCTGCCGCCGTTGAACGTGCTGCTGCAGGTCAACATCAGCGGCGAGGCGGCCAAGAGCGGCGTCGCGCCGGCGGACGTGCCTTCGCTGGCGCGGGCGGTCGAGGCGCTGCCGCGGCTGCGGCTGCGCGGGCTGATGGCAATCCCCGAGCCCGCCGACGATCCGCGACGGCAGCGTGTTCCGCTGGCGGCGATGAAGCGCCTGTACGACGCGTTGCGCGCCGCCGGACACGAGAGCTGGGACACGCTGTCGATGGGCATGTCGGCCGACCTGGAGGCGGCCGTTGCCGAGGGTGCGACGATGGTGCGGGTCGGCACGGCCCTCTTCGGCGCCCGTCGGGCACGCCGTCAACCCGTTCAACCTGCGAGGAGCGCATGACCGCCGAAGAACTGCTCGACGAGATCGATCGCGTCCACGACGACGAACCCCAACGCGCCGCCGCGGCGCTGCGTTCGCTCGATGCCGCCATGCTGCCGGCCGGCAGGCTGCCGCTCGCCGCCTTCCTGCTGCTGCACGTGATCGGCGAGAAGCTCGGATCCTGGGCCGAGGCCGCCGATCTCCTGGAGGCGCTGCGCCGCGGCCGCGACGATGCGCCGCTGGCGGTGCTCGCGCACGCGGCGGCGGCGGCGCAGCTGGCCGGCCGGTCGCCGAACCCGGCGCTCGACGTCCTTGCCGCCACTGGTGGCGCGACCGAAGCCCGAACCCTCGTCGACCTGAGCGTGCTCGGCTGGCGGCCGCCGGCGGACAACCGAGAGTTCGCGGCTGAACTGGAGCGGCTGGCGAACGAGTCGCAGCGCATCGACCCCAACGGGCCGCTCAACCA
This sequence comes from uncultured Burkholderiaceae bacterium, assembly GCA_964388005.1. Lineage (GTDB taxonomy): Bacteria > Pseudomonadota > Gammaproteobacteria > Burkholderiales > Burkholderiaceae_F > JADJWR01. Next base: position 493 of record CAYLZU010000363.1, on the reverse strand, counting down.
GAGGCTGGCGACCGGCTTCAACAACACGACCTCGGCCCTGCTCGACCGCGCCACGGCGCCGGTTGCGACGGCCATCGCCCCGGCCCTGCGGGCCGGCGCCGACGCGGCGCTGCGCTTCTGGAAGGCCGCCGGCACCTGGGTCAACCACGAACGGGCGCTGTATCTGCGGGCGCTGGTGGGCAACCGCGTCGGAGATTTTGCCCCGGCACGCGACGACTGCCGGCAGGCGCTGGCGATCATCGCCGCCAACGGCGCCGAGAACGTGGACCGCGCCTTCCTGCTGCTGCAGCTGGCCGCTGCGCTGCTGCGGCTCGGCGAGCGCGCCGAGGGGCAGGCCACGCTCGACGAAGCCCGCGGAGCCGCCGCGGCATGGAACGACGACGGGCTGCGGGCCTGGTTCCGGCAGGAACACGACCGGATGTTCGCGACCGAGGAGAACAGCTGATGCACATCGCCTTCATCGGCGGCGGCAACATGGCCGCCGCGCTGATCG
>CAYLZU010000362.1:0-3426 GCA_964388005.1 uncultured Burkholderiaceae bacterium | reverse complement strand
CTGCGCCAGATCTCGGATGCCGGCGCCATCGAACGCCTCATCGACGAGGTGCTCGCCGCCAATCCGGGCCCGGTGGCCGAGTTCCGCGCCGGCAAGGAAAAGGCCTTCAACTCGCTGGTCGGCCAGGCGATGAAGGCGACCAGGGGCAAGGCCAACCCGCAGCAGGTCAACGAGATCCTGCGCCGGCGGCTGTCGGGCGGCTGATCGCCGCCGCGGCGCTACTGCCGCAGCAGAGTCGGACTCCAGGTCGCCGCCGAGTTCGAAAGGTCGATCAACTGAGCCTGTGTTTCGAAGCCCTCCGCCGAGGCTTCGAGGGTGTACCTCGCCGCGGTGCCGGAGACGCTGAAGGTCAGCGGCAGTCGGGTCGAATACGCGGCCAGCCGCGGTTGTGCCGTCGGCAGGTCCAGCGACCAGCTGCCGGTGGACGCATTGCCGTTGCGCCGCGCGACCTCGACAATCGTGGCCGAGCCGAGCAGTTGCATCGCGCCGATCACCGCCGTGTCGCGGGCCGCGGCCGGCCCGACGGTGCCGGAGGCCGCGCGCGCCGCCGAGGCTGGCAGCACGATCGGGGCATCCATCCGCGACAGCTCGGCGCCCGCCGAGGTGGTCAGCGGCACACCGGTCACGACCGCGGTGGTCCGGCCAACGGCAGTGAAGACGACGTCGAACGGCGCCGACGCCGGATCGAGAAAGGCGAGCACGAAGCGGCCGTTGGCATCGGCGACGGTGGCGCGCTGCACCCGGCCTGCCTTCTGCGCCGACACGGCGACACCGGCGAGCGCCGGGTCGACGTAGCCGGTGATGGCGACGCCGTTGCGCGGCGCGACCCTGACGACCGGCTTCAGCCGATAGCCGTTCGTTCCGGTCGGCACCACCGAGCGGCAGGCGTCGAAGTCGAACAGCACGTCGGTTGTCTTGTCCTCGTCGACCGTGACCTGGGACACGACTCTGATGCCATCCGGGGCATCGGCGGGCAGCGCCAGCTCGGTTTCGACCCCACCCGCGGGAACGACCGAATTGGCGAGCGAGCCACCGCTTCCGGCGGCGAGCACCAGCCGGAACTGCGCGTAGCGGCTTGCCGGCAGCGACAGGCGGCCGAGTTCCTCCAGCACGCCGTTCTGCAGCTTCAGCAGGTCGAGCCGGCGCGCCGGCTCGAAGCGCAGATCGGTCCAGCCGGTCGCGTTGACGCCGGCATCCGCATTGCGGTGAACCCGGATGCGCTCGACCGACACGTTGACCTGGTCGAACCCGCAGGCCGGAGCGTCGGTCAGGGCGAAGCGGATCGCGCCCGGCTCGGGGTCGCCGCCGCCGCACGAACCCACGGCAAGGGCGGCAATGGCCGCGAGCACCGATCGGCGCCAGATCGTCGAGTGTGTGCGGCTCATCGGCCGCGGATTATCGCAGCCAAGGCAGCGGCCGGACCCGGACCGGGGTCAGCGCGGCACGCTGTCGCCGGTGCGCATCAGCGGCTTGGCGCCGGCCACCACCAGTTCGCGAAAGCGCGCCAGTTCGGCATCGAAGCGCTTGTTGATGCGCTGCATGTCGGACTGCATGTCGGCGATCAGCCGGTGCTCGGCCTGCGCCAGTTCCTTGTTCGACTCGATGGCGCGCTCCAGCTTCTCCGGCAGTTTGCGGTTGGCGTAGAACTCCGCCTCGTCTTCGAGCTTCACCCGTTCCGCCGCGAACGACTCCAGCCGCTGCCGCGAGCGGTCGATGATCACCTGCCGGCTGGCGAGCGCCGCCTGCCGGGCGGACTCGATCTCGTCCTCGCTGGCGTAGGTTTCCATCAGCGCGATGTCGCGCCGCGCCTGGGTCCGCTTCGCCTCCTGCTCCTGATAGTCGCGGCGCGCTTTCTCCACGCGCGCACGGCGCTGCTCGTCGGTCAGCGGCGGTTCGATCACCCGCCGCACCGAGCCGTCGGGGCGCAGTTCCCTGATCGGCACGTTGGCGCATTCCGGCGGCGGCCGGTCGGCGGTGATCGTCCGGCCCTTGGCGTCGGTGCACACGTACAAGGCCGCCGACGAAGCCGGCGCAAACACCGCCATCGCTGCCGCGACCGCAAGCGCCCGCAGGCGGATCGGCCACTCAGACCCCATAGCGGCTCCGGTAGTCGAGCATCGCCTGCCGGTGCGGCCGCAGCACGGCGGCGGCCGGAACATCGGAGTCGATGAACTGCATCAGGTCGTCGAGTCGGGCCACCGCGATCACCGGGATGCCGAACGCCTGTTCGAACGCCGCCACCGCCGACACCGATGACAGCGAACCGTCGGCGCCGGTCCGCTCGCAGCGGTCGAGGGCGATCAGCACGCCGGCCGGCGTGGCGCCGTGGGCGCGGATCAGTTCCACCGACTCGCGCTTCGCGGCGCCGTCGGTGATCACGTCATCGACGATCAGGACCCGGCCCTCGAGGGCGCTGCCGACGATCAGGCCACCTTCGCCGTGGTCCTTGGCTTCCTTGCGGTTGAACGCGAACGGCACATCGACGCCGAAGTCGGCGAGCGCCATCGCCGTGCCGGCGGCCAGGGTGATCCCCTTGTAGGCGGGGCCGAAGAGCATGTCGAAGTCGACCCGGCCGGTGGCGCGGGCGGCGAGCAGCGCCTGCGCATAGAAGCGCGCCAGGCGGCCGAGCGTCGAGCCGCGCGAGAACAGGCCCGAGTTGAAGAAATACGGGGAGCGCCGTCCGGACTTCATCGTGAAATCGCCGAATTTCAGCACCCCGGCCTGCAGGGCGAATTCGATGAACTGCCGGGGCAGTTGTTCCATGGCGGCAAGCAGGTTACGCCGATGCATTGTGACAAAAAAACGCTATCGTCCGTGTCGTCCTTCCTCCCTAATCCGCGGCTCACGCGCCGATGTTTCGCATCCTGACCCTGAACGTCAATGGCATCCGCTCGGCGGGCAACAAGGGGCTGTTCCGCTGGCTGCCGAAAGCCGACGCCGACGTCGTCTGCCTGCAGGAGATCAAGGCGCACGAGGGCGATATCCCGGAGCGATGGCGCGAGCCGGACGACCTGCACGGGCACTTCCACTGCGCGCAGCAGAAGGGCTATGCCGGCACCGCGCTGTACTCGAAGAAGGCGCCTTTGCGCGTCGCCGCCGGCATCGGCGTTCCCGAGTTCGACCGCGAGGGCCGCTATCTGCGGGCCGACTTCCGCGCCGTCAGCGTCGTGTCGGTGTACGTCCCGTCAGGGTCGTCCGGGCCGCACCGGCAGGAATCGAAGTACCGCTTCCTCGACGCCTTCCTCCCGTTCCTGAAGCGGCTGCGCGAAGAAGCGGCGGCCTCCGGCCGCGAAGTGATCCTGTGCGGCGACGTCAATATCGCCCATCGGGAAATCGATCTCCGGAACTGGCGCTCGAACCAGAAGAACTCCGGCTTCCTGCCCGAGGAACGGGCCTGGCTGTCGCGCGTGTTCGACGAACTGGGGT
>CAYLZU010000361.1:0-3474 GCA_964388005.1 uncultured Burkholderiaceae bacterium | reverse complement strand
GCGCGATGGCGATCACTGTGTCGCCGGGTTCGACCACGTCGCCGCCGTGGGGCACGCGCATCTGGCCGCGGTGGATGACAGCGCACAGGAGCGAACCCCGGGGCAGCTTGACCTCGCGCAGGGACCTGCCCGCCACAGCGGCGCGCGGGCGTGCCCCTGCGAGGACAAAGGCGGCATGCCGTAGTTGCGGCTCTGCTCGAGCGCGGCGTCGGGCAGACGTGCCGCGGCGCGGCGGGCCAGCGCGGCCTGCTGGCCGCGGCAGATCCGCGCCATCAGGCCGAGATAGGCGCCCATCGGGTGGCCGTCCGCCAGCTGCGCGAACCGGGCGGCGCGCTCCTCGAACAGCCGCGGGTTGTCCGGAAGCACGACCCGCGGCGCCTCGCGGACGCGGTCGGTCGAGCCGTCGGTGATGATCCGGGTGGCCAATTGCGTGTTTCCGCCGAAAAAAAGCGGCGATCGGCGCAGGGCCGGTCGCCGCCGCGAACAGTACCTGAACGGCGCCGCTACTTGGAGCCGGTCACCCGCCGGTACCACAGCGGGTGATGGTGCCTGGCCCAGGCGTGCGAGACGGTACCGCGCGTCATCGCTCGCAGCGAGCCCCTGACCCAGAAGATCGCCGAGTAGATGTGCACGACGATGCCGACGATCAGCACGAACGCCGCCGCCGCATGCACCACGGCGGCGATGCGGATCATCGGGATCGGGAAGGCGCCGGCGAAGTACGGCCGCCACATCATCACGCCCGAGACCAGCAGCAGGACCATGGTGACGATCATGGTCCAGAACAGCTGCTTCTGCCCGATGTTGTACTTGTCGATCTCGGGCAGGTTGTGGTCGCGGTTGTTGATGACGTCCGAAAGCCGCTTCTTCCACTCGCGGTCGTAGGGTTTGATGACGTTGTCGCTCCAGTAGCGCACCGCCATCAGCGCGAAGAACACGAACATCACGACGCCGATGAACGGGTGCAGCACCCGCGCCCAGACGCCACCGCCGAGCAGACTGGTCAGGAACCAGAACGCCGGATGAAAGAACGCCAGGCCGGAGGCGGCCAGCAGCAGGAACGTGATCGCCACGATCCAGTGCGTGACCCGCTCGTTGGCGTTGTAGCGCGGCACGTCGCCGCTCTTCATGACCGTGCTGCTCATGACTTGCCTCCCGGTTCTTCTTCCTTCGGACCCCTGGTGACGTAGTGGAAGAAGGCGCCGAGCACCGCCAGTCCGAGGCCGATCGACAGCAGCGGCTTGGTGACGCCCTTCCACAGCGCGACCCACGGGCTGATTCTCGGATCGGTCGGCAGGCCGCTGTACAGGTCCGGCCGGTCGCCGTGCTGCAGCACGTACATGACGTGAGTGCCGCCGACGCCCTGCGGGTTGTACAGCGCCGCCTGGGCGAAGCCCCGTTCCTTCAGGTCGATGACCCGTTTGTCACCGCGGGCGAGCATCTCGTCCTTGGCGCCGAACTGCAGCGCGCCGGTCGGGCAGGTCTTCACGCATGCCGGCGCCTGGCCGACGGCGACCCGGTCCGAGCACAGCGAGCACTTGTACGCCTTGTTGTCCTTCTTGGAGATGCGCGGCACGTTGAACGGGCAGCCGGCGATGCAGTAGCCGCAGCCGATGCAGTTCTCCGACACGAAGTCGACGATGCCGTTGGCGTACTTGACGATGGCGCCGGGCGCCGGGCACGCCTTCAGGCAGCCCGGATCCTCGCAGTGCATGCAGCCGTCCTTGCGGATCAGCCACTCGAGGTTGCCGTCGTTGCGCTCGACCTCGGCAAACCGCATCACCGTCCACGACTGATCGGTCAGATCGGCCGGGTTGTCGTAGACGCCGACGGTGGTGCCGATGTCGTCGCGCAGGTCGTTCCACTGCATGCACGCGACCTGGCAGGCCTTGCAGCCGATGCACTTGGAGATGTCGATCAGCTTGGCGACCGGTTCCTTCGCGACGCGGACCTGCGGCGGCGCCGTGGTCGTTGCCGAGCGCTTTTGAACGTCGAGTGATTGCATGACGTCCTCCTTACGCTTTCTCGATGTTGACCAGGAACGCCTTGTACTCCGGCGTCTGCGAATTGGCGTCGGCGACGAACGGCGTCAGCGTGTTGGCCAGGAAGCCGTCCCGCGTCAGGCCGACGAAGCCCCAGTGGATCGGGATGCCGACGTGATGCACGGTCTTGCCGCCGCAGTCCAGGGCCTTGATTCGCTTGGTCACCACCGCCGCGGCGCGGATCTCGCCGCGGTTGCTGCGGACCTTGACCATCTGGCCGTTCCTGATGCCCTTCGCCTTCGCCAGCTCCTCGCCGATCTCGACGAAAGCCGCCGGCTGCACGATGGCGTTGGACTCGATGTTCTTGGTCCACCAGTGGAAGTGTTCGGTCAGGCGGTAGGTGGTCGCCGCGTACGGGAACTCGTCGGCTTTGCCGAAGGAACCCATGTCGCTCTTGAACACCCGCGCCGCCGGGTTGCTGACCACCTTCGGCTTGCCCGGATGGAACGGGTTTTCGCCGAGCGGCGTTTCGAACGGCTCGTAGTGCTCGGGGAACGGCCCCTCGGCCATGCCGACCGCGAAGAAGCGGGCCACGCCCTCCGGCGTCATGATGAACGGCCCGGCGCCGCTGTCGGGGCCGAGCGCCGGCGCGATGTCCGGGATGTCGACCCCCGCCCAGGCGGTGCCCGTCCAGCGGATGCCCGGGCGCTTCGGATCCCAGGGCTGGCCGGTCTTCGGATCGGTGTTGGCGCGGTTGTAGATCACCCGCCGGTTGGCCGGCCAGGCGAAGCCCCAGTTCAGCGTGTTGCCGACACCGCTCGGGTCCGAGGCATCGCGCCGGGCGCTGTTGTTGCCCGCCTGCGACCACACGCCGCAGTAGATCCAGTTGCCGCAGGCGGTGGAGCCGTCGTCGCGCAGCATCGCGAAGCCCGGCAGCTGGTGGCCGGCCGGCACCAGGACCTTGGTCGGATCCTTGGGATCGGTGACGTCCTTCAGCGCCCGGCCGTTGATCTCGCGCAGGATCTCCTCGGCCGACGGGTGGGTCGGATTCGAGTAGGCCCAGGTGACCTTCAGGATCGGGGCCGGGAACTTGCCGCCGTCCTTGGCGTAGGCAGCGCGCAGCCGGGTGAAGATGCTGGCGATGATCTCGCGGTCGCTCTTCGCCTCGCCCGGAGGCTCGGCGCCGGCCCAGTGCCACTGGATCACGCGGCCGGAGTTGGTGAAGGTGCCCGGATCCTCGGCGAAGCACGAGGTCGGCAGGCGGATCACCTCGGTCTGGATCTCCTCCGGCTTGACGTTGTTCAGCTCGCCGAAGTTCTTCCAGAACTCGGAGGTGTCGGTCCGCAGCGGATCCATCACCACCAGGTACTTCAGCTTGGCCATCGCGGTGGCGACCTTCTGCTTGTTCGGCAGCGCCGCCAGCGGGTTGAAGCCCTGGATGATGAAGCCGTTGATCTTGCCCTGGTGGATGCGCTCGAACGTGTCCATCACG
>CAYLZU010000360.1:0-3491 GCA_964388005.1 uncultured Burkholderiaceae bacterium | reverse complement strand
CGACCGAGGTGCAGCGCAAGAGCATCCTCGACACCGAGCGCGCCATCGCCGCGGCACTCGACGGGCGCGAGCTGGCAGCGGTCGCCGGCGACCGCGAGGCCGCCGCCGCCGCCGAGCGGGCGCTGGCAACCCACGTGGCGACGTTGTGGATGACGCGGATGCTGCGCACGGCGAAGCTCACCGTCGTCGACGAGATCGACAACGCGCTCGCCTACTGGCGCGCGACCTTCGTGCCGCAGCTGCCAGCGCTGTACGCCGAGATCGAATCCCGCTTCGAGGAGCCGCGGCTGCCGCCGTTCCTGCGCCTCGGCTCCTGGATCGGCGGCGACCGCGACGGCCACCCGCAGGTCACCGCCGAGACGATGCGGCGGGCGCTGGCGGCGCAGTCGCAGGTGATGTTCGAGCACTACGCGCGCGAGGTCCATGCGCTCGGCGCCGAGCTGCCGCTGTCGGCGATGCTGTCGCAGCCCGATCGCGAACTGCTGCGGCTGGCCGAACGCAGCCCGGACCGCTCTCCGCACCGCGCCGACGAGCCGTACCGGCGGGCGTTGACCGGCGTCTACGCGCGCCTGCTCGCCACCGCGCACTCGTTCGGGTTCGACCTGCGCGCGCGGCCGGCGCTCGGTGCCGCCGAGCCGTACGCCTCGGCGCGGGAGCTCGGCGCCGATCTGCGGCTGATCGAGGAGTCGCTCGGGCGCCAGCGCGCGGCATCGCTGGCGCAGCCGCGCCTGGCGCCGCTGGCGCGGGCGGTCGACGTGTTCGGCTTCCACGGCGCCACCCTCGACCTGCGGCAGAGCTCCGACGTCATCGAGTCGGCGGTGGCCGAGCTGCTCGCCGCCGCCGAGGTCACGCCCGAGTACCGGCGGCTCGACGAGGCGCAGCGCGTGCGCCTGCTGGCGCGCGAACTGGCGCACACCCGGCCGCTGGTGTCGCCGCACCTCGCCTACAGCGACCGCACCCGGGCCGAGCTGGCGGTGTTCGACGCCGCGCGCGAGCTGCGGGCGCGCTTCGGCGAGCGGGCGATCGACAAGCACATCGTCTCGCACACCGAGCAGCTGTCCGATCTGCTCGAAGTGGCGCTGCTGCAGAAGGAGACGGGGCTGCTCACCGGCACCGAGCTGCGCTGCTGCGCGCTGATGGTGGTGCCGCTGTTCGAGACCATCGACGACCTGCAGCGGGCGCCGCAGGTCATGGGCGAGCTGCTGGAGCATCCGGGCCTGCGCCACCTGCTGGTGCCGACGATCGGCGGCGGCCCGATGCAGGAGGTGATGCTCGGCTACTCCGACAGCAACAAGGACGGCGGCTTCCTGGCCTCGAACTGGAACCTGTACAAGGCCACGCGGACGCTGCACCGGCTGTTCGACGCCCACGGCGTGCGGCTGCGCCTGTTCCACGGCCGCGGCGGCACCGTTGGCCGCGGCGGCGGCCCGAGCTTCGAGGCCATCCTGGCGCAGCCGCCGGGCACCGTCGGCGGCGCCATCCGCCTCACCGAGCAGGGCGAGATCATCCACGCCAAGTACGCCGATCCGCGCATCGGCCGCCGGCACCTGGAGCTGCTGGTGTCGGCGGTGCTGCAGGCGAGCCTGCCCGGCGCCGAGCGGGCGCGGGTCGATCCGGATTTCGAGGCCGCGCTCGAGGAGATTGCCGCCCATGCGCACCGCGCGTACCGGAGCCTGGTCTACGAGACCGAGGGCTTCGCCGAGTATTTCTTCAGCGCCACGCCGATCGCCGAGATCACCGAACTGAACATCGGCAGCCGGCCCTCGGCGCGCCGCAACTCGGGGCGGATCGAGGACCTGCGCGCGATCCCCTGGGTCTTCTCCTGGGGCCAGTGCCGGGTGCTGCTGCCGGGGTGGTTCGGCTTCGGCAGCGGCATCGAGCAGTTCCTGTCCTCCGGCCCGACCGCCGCGGCGAAGCGGGCGCGCCGGCAGCTGCTGCGCCGGATGCTCGACGACTGGCCGTTCTTCCACGCCCTGACCTCGAACATGGAGATGGTGCTGGCGAAGACCGACCTGGGCATCGCCCGCCGCTATGCGCGGCTGGCCGCCAACAGAAAGCGGGGAACGGCGATCTTTTCCGCCATCGAACAGGAGTGGAACCTGACCGTCCGCCACTGGCTGGCGATCAGCGGCCAGCGCAGCCTCCTGGAGTCGAATCCCGAGCTGGCCCAGCGCATCCGCCAGCGGCTGCCGTACATCGATCCGCTGAACCACCTGCAGGTCGAACTGATCAAACGCTATCGGGAAGGCAAGGTCGACGAGCGCGGCAAACGCGGCATTCACATCACCATCAACGGCATTTCCGCCGGCCTGCGCAACACCGGCTGAGCGGCCGGGCGGCAGCGGTTCGCGATACGAAACTGCGTCGCCGGGCGCGGCCGCACACGGTGTAACGTCTCTTGCGGCCGCACGGGAAGGACGCGGCGATCATGTCGACCAACCCCCTGTCACCGATCGAGATCCTGCAGCCGCCGAGGGTGCTGGCGGGCCGCGACGGCGTCGCGCCGGGTCCGTTCGAACTCGCCGAGTCGCCGACCTGGGATGCCCTGGAGAGCCGGCTGTGGTGGGTCGACATCGAGGGACGGGCGCTGCATGCGGTCGACATCGATGGCGACGGCCTGCCCGTGGCGGGCACGCACCGGCACTTCGACTTCCCGCAGAAGGTCTGCGCGCTGGGCCTGGCGCGCTCCGGCAGGCTGCTGCTGGCGCTGGCCGATGGCGTCTACTTCTTCACGCCGGCCAGCGGCGCGCTCGAACTGCTGGCGCGCCCCGAGCCAGACCGGCCCGACCATCGGCTCAACGACGGCAAGGTCGGGCCCGACGGCGCGTTCTGGGTCGGCTCGATCGAGGAAACTCCCGAACGGGCGCCAGTCGGAAGCCTCTACCGCATCAGCGCCGATGGCCGCTGTCGCCGCATCAGCACCGGTTACCGGGTCTCCAACGGACTGGCGTGGTCGGCCGATGGGCGGTCGATGTTCCACTCCGACTCGCGCGGCCCCACCATCGACCGCTGGGACTTCGATCCGGCCACCGGCATGGTCGGCAGCCGCAGCGCCATCCGGACCCTGTCCAGCGAACTCGGCCGCCCCGACTGCGGCGCCTGCGACCTGGCGGGCGGCTACTGGAGCGCCGGCATCAGCGCCGCGCGGCTGAACCGGTTCGACGCCGACGGCAAGCTGGTGCAGAAGGTCGATCTGCCGCTGCCAAGGCCGACCATGCCCTGCTTCGGCGGCGCGGACATGCAGACGCTGTTCGTGACCACGGCGCGCCAAGGACTCGATGCGGAGACGCTGGCGCGCCACCCGGACTCCGGCCGGCTGCTGACGCTGCGGGTGTCGGTGCCGGGCGTGCCGGTGCAGCGCTTCGCCGACCGGTAACGGGCCGCTGCCTCATCTCCGACCCGGCGCTCGCGCTTGGAGGCTTCGCGCCTGGGGCGGCCCGGCGCGCTGATCGGGATCTCTTCTCGCTGCCGTTCAAAGGCTGACCGCTGCG
>CAYLZU010000359.1:0-3494 GCA_964388005.1 uncultured Burkholderiaceae bacterium | reverse complement strand
ACTTCACGAGAATTCGCAACAATTAAGTTAGCGCTTATGGGCGCAGGCCGGGGCCTGATTTCCAGCGCCGCAAACTTCGGCCCCAGCCTGCGCCGGCACGACGGCAACACCGCCAGATGAACGACGCCAACCTCAAGATGCACCTCGACCCCGTGCGCCTGACTCACCTTCAGCGGCTCGAGGCCGAGGCCATCCACATCATGCGCGAGGTGGTGGCCGAGGCCGACAACCCTGTGATGCTGTACTCGATCGGCAAGGACAGCTCGGTGATGCTGCACCTGGCGCTGAAGGCGTTCTACCCGTCGAAGCCGCCGTTCCCCCTGATGCACGTCGACACCACCTGGAAGTTCCGCGACATGTACGCCTTCCGCCAGCGGCGGGTGCAGGAACTCGGGCTCGATCTGATCGTGCACGTGAACCAGGAGGGGCTTGCCGCCGGCATCAACCCGTTCACGCACGGCTCGGCGGTGCACACCGACGTGATGAAGACCGAGTCGCTGAAGCAGGCGCTCGACAAATACGGCTTCGACGCCGCCTTCGGCGGCGCCCGCCGCGACGAGGAGAAGAGCCGCGCCAAGGAGCGCATCTTCTCGTTCCGCTCGGCGCAGCACCGCTGGGACCCGAAGAACCAGCGGCCCGAGCTCTGGCGCGTGTACAACGCCCGCAAGCACAAGGGCGAGAGCTTCCGCGTCTTCCCGCTGTCGAACTGGACCGAGCTCGACGTCTGGCAGTACGTCTATCTGGAGAACATCCCGATCGTGCCGCTGTACTACGCCGCGCCGAGGCCGGTGGTCGAGCGCGACGGCACGCTGATCATGGTCGACGACGAGCGGATGCCGCTGCGCGAGGGCGAGCGCCCGCAGCTGCGCACCGTGCGCTTTCGCACTCTCGGCTGCTACCCGCTGACCGGCGCGGTCGAGTCGAACGCCGACACGCTCGCCGCGATCATCCAGGAGATGCTGCTCACCACCACCTCCGAGCGCCAGGGCCGCGTGATCGACCACGACCAGGCCGGCTCGATGGAGAAGAAGAAGCAGGAGGGGTACTTCTGATGGCGGGGTCGATAATCGGCGGCGTCGATAACCGCCGGAGCGGGGCTCAATGGAACACGTCATTCATCTGCATATCGAGAAGCTGCCCGAGGGCGTCTACCTGGCAACCAGTGATGACGTCCAGGGTCTGGTGGCGCAGGGTCGCACGATCCAGGAGACGCTCGAGATCGCTCGGGACGTGGCCAGGAAACTGATCGAGGCCCAGGCGGATCCAGGCTGCACCCGCCTGCAGCCGGCGCGTGAGGAGTTCGACTACCCGCTCATCGTGGCGACCTGATGGGGCAACTGGCCGGCTTCAGCTGCCGGGAGATCGTCCGTCGGATGAAGGATCTCGGCCTTGAATTTCATCGCCAGGCCGCCGGGTCGCACGAGATCTGGGCCAATCGCGCCACCGGGCGCTTCACGACCATCCCCAATCATCCTGGGGACATGCCCGAGGGCACGTTGCGGGCCATTCTTAGGCAGGCCGGCGTATCGGTCGACGCTTTCCTCGGGAAGGAATAGGGTCGCCGTTCCGATGATCGACGGCTGGCTGTACAGCGTTTCGGGAGCGGGGGTCGGCTTCGTCGTCGGCCTGACCGGCATCGGCGGCGGCGCGCTGATGACGCCGATCCTGGTGATGCTCTTCGGCGTCGCGCCGGCGCTGGCCGTCGGCACCGACCTGCTGTTCGCCTCGATCACCAAGCTCTTCGGCGCCGCGATGCACGGCCGCCACGGCACCATCGACTGGCTGGTGGTGCGGCGGCTGGCGCTCGGCAGCCTGCCGGCGGCCGGGCTCACTGCGGCATTCCTCGCCGTCTATGGCGGGCACAGGATCGGCGAGGGGGTGATCCTGCACGCGCTCGGCGCGGCGCTGCTCCTCACCGCGCTCGGGCTGCTGCTCAAGGGGCGCCTGCACAACATCGGCCGCCGCCTGCGCACCGACATCCCGGCGAAGTTCAAGGGCATGCAGCCGGCGCTAACGGTGGCCGCCGGCGTGATCCTCGGCGTGCTGGTGACGATGACCTCGGTCGGCGCCGGCGCGCTCGGCACGGTGATGATGGTGTACCTGTACCCGTACCGGCTGACGCCGGCCAAGCTCGTCGGCACCGATCTGGCGCACGCGCTGCCGCTGGCGCTGGTGGCCGGCATGGGGCACCTGCTGATCGGCAACGTCGATTTCACGCTGCTCGGCTGGCTGCTGCTCGGCTCGATTCCGGGCATCCTGCTCGGTTCTCTAGTGTCGACCCGCGCGCCCGCGAACTGGGTGGCGCGGGCGATCGCGGTGGTGCTGGCGATCATCGGGGTGAGGCTGCTCGCGTAGCCGCATCGCGTGCGTTCGACAACCGGGCGCGGGCGATCGTCGGGGCGACGCAGCGCAGGTGCCTGGGTCGGGTCGACGGGCCTTTCGGTGCTGCGCGGCAGCACGGCCTGAACCTGCAGACGGTGCGCTCTCGAGTGAAGAAGCTCGGCCTCGATCCGCGGCGCTGGCGCGCGCCGGGCTGAGAGCTCAGGCGGCCGCTACTTGTCGAAACGCACGAGGTCGCTCGGCACCACCCGCACCCGCTCCAGGCAGGCGCCGCCGGTGTAGGCGAACTTGTCGAGATCGCCCATCGTGCAACGGTCACCGCCGGCGACCTGGACGCGTCCGATGTCCTTGCACGCGATGCCTCTGAACAAGGTCTCGCGGTAGGAGCTGTTGCCGGGAAAGATCGAGTAGAAGGCGAGCGTGCGGCCCTCGTACGCGACGCCGTTGGTCCGGTAGACGATGAACTGCGGAACGATGTTGCGGATTTCGTAGTTGGTGTCGTTCTGCAGCCGGAATCCGATCTGGCAGTTCGACCCGAGCTCGACCATCCGCTCCAGCGTCAGCACCCCTTCGCCAGTGACGACGAGCTTGTCCTTCGGAGGCTCGGCGCTGGCTTCCACGTAACGCCAGGTGTTGTCGTCCTTCAGCAGGATCTTGCGACCGTCCGGGCCGGTCACTTCGAAGTCGGCCCATGCGGCCGCAATCGGCGCCAGCGCCGCAACCAGCAGCACCGCCCCCGACGTCATCCAACGCTTTCGCCTCATCGTCTGCTCCGTGTGTTGCCGGCGCCCTGCCGCTCGCGGCCAAAGATACCGCGTACGGGCCGGCCGGCTCCGGGCCGGCGGATGAAGGGGCGCAGGGACGGGTCGAGCGCATGGCGCAGAAGGGGCTGGACGAGTCGGTCCCGGCACGCGTTGGGCCGCGCGCGCGGCCCGCGCCGTCTTGCCGGGCCATCGCGTTGACGGACGGAAGGACGAAAGGCCGTGGCAGAAGGCGCGGGCCGCGGCATCGCGGTCCGTAGAATCCGGGGCTTCTCCTCCGCTTCGCGCCCAACGTCATGAAGATCGCCGTCATCGGCACCGGTTATGTCGGACTCGTCACCGGCGCCTGCCTCTCGGACGTCGGCAACGACGTGCTGTGCGTCGACGTCGATG
>CAYLZU010000358.1:0-3501 GCA_964388005.1 uncultured Burkholderiaceae bacterium | reverse complement strand
ATGTCGACACATTCGTTCACGCCCCGCCTGACGCTGCACGACCTGCGCAAGCTCGCCGCGACGCGCAAGCTGGCGATGCTGACCTGCTACGACGCCGCCTTCGCGGCCACGCTCGATGCGGCCGGCGTCGACATCATCCTGATCGGCGACTCGCTCGGCATGGTGGTGCAGGGGCACGACTCGACGCTGCCGGTGACGGTGGCCGACGTGGCTTATCACACCGCGGCGGTGGCGCGCGGCTCGGCGCGAACCTTCATCGTCGCCGACATGCCGTTCGGCTCGTTCCAGCTCGGCCCCGAGCAGGCTTTCGCCAATGCGGTGACGCTGATGCAGGCCGGCGGCCAGATGGTGAAGATCGAGGGCGGCGCCGAGATGGCGCCGACGGTCGAGTTCATGGTCCGCCGCGGCATTCCGGTGTGCGCGCACGTCGGGCTGACGCCGCAGAGCGTCAACGTCTTCGGCGGCTACCGGGTGCAGGGACGGGGGGCGGATGCGGCCGAGCGGCTGCTGGCGGACGCAAGGGCGCTGCAGGATGCCGGCGCGGCGATGATGGTGATCGAGGCCACGCCGGAGCCGCTGGCGCGGCGCATCGCCGAGGCGATGCAGCTGATCACCATCGGCATCGGCGCGAGTGCGGCCTGCACCGGCCAGGTGCTGGTGCTGCACGACCTGCTCGGCGCCGGCACCGGCAGGCGGCCGCGCTTCGTCAAGAACTTCCTGCTCGGCGCCGGCTCCCTCGAGGCTGCCGTGCGCGCCTACGTCGACGACGTGCAGGCGGGCCGCTTCCCCGGCCCCGAACACGTCTACGCAGAATCGGCAAGCGGCTGACCGCAAGCGGCGCGCCCGCCGCGGGGCTGCGGCCAGACCGTCGGCAAGCGCGGAGGCGGCGGCTGGGCGCCGCGCGTCGCCGAAGTCGACCGCTGCCCATCGCAGTGCGCCCGCAACGGAACGTTTGGGCGGCCTTGCGGCCGAAGCGGGCTGACTGCCGTGGGCGCGGAGACGCTCGGCCTGCGACGCGATCGTTCCACGCGAATCAGCGCGCGGCCGCGCAGGCACCCTTCTGTAGTATCCGCGCGCCCTTTGATCCGCCGCCCCGATGACATCCACCAACCCCAAATCCCCGCTCGCCGGCCTGGCGATCGACCGCGGCGCGGCGCCGATCCGCCGCCGCAGGCCGCTGTGGAAGCGCTGGTGGGTGTGGCTGCTGGCGCTCGTCGCCGTCGGCGCCGCGGCCGCCTTGGTCCAGCAGCGCGGCCGGCCGGTGGCGGTGGAGATCGCCACCGTGGCGAGCGCCTGGCCGTCGCAGTCGATTGCGGTGCTCAACGCCACCGGGCGCGTGGTGGCGGCGCGGCGGGCGTCGGTGTCGAGCAAGGCCAGCGGCCGGCTGGAGTGGCTGGGGGTGCAGGAAGGGCAGCGGGTCGCCGAGGGCGAGGTGATCGCGCGGCTGGAGAACCGCGACGTGGCCGCCACCCGCGAGCAGGCCGCCGCCGGCGTGCAGGCGGCCGAGGCCGACCTGGCGCAGGGTCAGGCGGAACTGGCCGACGCCGCGGCGGCGCTGAAGCGGGCGCGCGAGCTGGCGGCGAAGGAGTTCGTCTCCGGCGCCGCCGTCGATACCGCCGAGGCACGCTTCAACAAGGCGGCCGCGACGATCAAGTCGCTCGAAGCACGGATCGCGGTGGCGCGCGCCAACCTGCGGGCGACGCAGGTCGCCTTCGACCAGACGCTGATCCGGGCGCCGTTCACCGGCATCGTGCTGACCAAGAACGCCAACGTCGGCGACATCCTGACGCCGTTTTCCAGCGCCTCCGGCACCACCGGCGCGGTGGTGACGATGGCCGACATGAGCACGCTCGAGGTCGAGGCCGACGTCTCCGAGGGCTCGATCGCGAAGATCTCCGTCGGCCAGCCGGCCGAGATCCAGCTCGACGCCTTTCCGGAGCTGCGGCTGGCCGGATCGGTGTCGCGCATCGTGCCCACCGTCGATCGCAGCAAGGCCACGCTGCTGGTCAAGGTGAAGTTCGACGACATCGACTCGCGCGTGCTGCCCGACATGAGCGCGAAGATCGCCTTCCTGTCGCGCCGGCTCGAGGCTTCTGAACGCACGCCGGTGCCGGCGCTGCGGCCGGAGGCGGTGGTGCGCAGCAACGGGGCCGAGGCGGTGTTCGTGGTGCAACCGGCGGCGGGCGACGACAAGGGCGCCTCGGCCGGCGGCAAGGTGATCCGCACGGCGGTGAAAACCGGCGGGCGCATCGGCGACCTGGTGCGCGTCGAGGGCGTGGCGCCGGGGGCGCGGGTGGTGGTGCAGCCGCCGCCGCAGCTTGCCGACGGCGCCGTGGTGGCCGCGAAGCGCTAGCCGCGCCGAATGGACGACGTCGCTGTCCAGCGCACGCCGCGCGCGGTCGCCAGCGAGGCGCTGATCGAGATCCGCCGCGTCGTCAAGAGCTACGTCCGCGGCGAGCAGACGGTGCCGGTGCTGACCGACATCAACCTCGACATCGGCCGCGGCGACTTCGTCGCGTTAATGGGGCCGTCGGGCTCGGGCAAGAGCACGCTGCTGAACCTCGTCGCCGGCATCGACAAGCCCGATGGCGGCTCGATCCGCATCGCCGGCGAGGACATCACGCAGCTGTCGGAGACCGAACTGGCGGGCTGGCGCGCCGCCTCGGTCGGTTTCGTTTTCCAGTTCTACAACCTGATGCCGGTGCTCACCGCCTGGGAGAACGTCGAGCTGCCGCTGCTGCTCACCGCGCTGTCGCGCCGCGAGCGGGCGCAGCGGGTGGAGACGGTGCTGGCGCTGGTGGGGCTGGCCGACCGGATGGATCACCGCCCGAACGAACTATCGGGCGGCCAGCAGCAGCGGGTGGCGATCGCCCGCGCGGTGGTGACCGACCCGCTGCTGATCATCGCCGACGAGCCCACCGGCGATCTCGACCGCGCCTCCGCCGCTGAGATCCTCGGCCTGCTCGACCGGCTCAATGTCGAGCTCGGCAAGACGATCGTGATGGTCACCCACGACCCGCGCGCGGCCGAGGCGGCGCACCACCTGATCTACCTCGACAAGGGGCAGCTGACGGACACCAGTCCGTTCGCGCACTGAAGCGGCCGTGTTCTTCCTCAAGCTCGTTGCCCGCAACGCCTTCCGCGCCAGGCTGCGCACGCTGCTCACCGTGCTCGGGCTGGTGATCGCGCTGGCGGCCTTCGGCCTGCTGCAGACGGTGGTGCAGGCCTGGTACGCGGGGGCGGATGCCGCCTCGCCGACGCGGCTCGTCACCCGCAACAGCATCTCGCTGGTGTTCCCGCTGCCGATCTACTACCGCGACCGCATCCGCGCCATCGACGGCGTGCGCGCGGTGGCGACCTCGAACTGGTTCGGCGGCGTGTGGCGCGACGAGCGCAGCTTCTTCGCCCAGTTCGCGGTCGACTCGCCGCAGTACTTCGCGATGTACCCGGAGTTCGTCTTCAGGCCCGATGAATGGGCCGAATTCCTGCGCGACCGTCGCG
>CAYLZU010000357.1:0-3502 GCA_964388005.1 uncultured Burkholderiaceae bacterium | reverse complement strand
GCACCGAGTCGGTGTTGTCGATGTCGTGGCCGTAGTCGCGGTAGCCCTTCTCCATCCGCAGGCTGGCCAGCGCCTTCAGCCCGGCGTGCCTCAGTCCGAAGGCTTCGCCGGCCTGCACCAGCCGCTCGTACACGTGCACCGCCTGCTCGGTGGGCACGTAAAGCTCCCATCCGAGTTCGCCGAGGTAGGTGATGCGGATGGCCAGCACCCGCGCCAGCCCGAGGTCGATCTCGCGCGCGCCGCGGAATGGAAAGGCCGCATTCGAAAGGTCGCTGGTCGTCAGCGACTGCAGCAGCTCGCGCGAGCGCGGCCCCTGGACGTTGATCTGCGCATAAGCACCGGTGACGTCGGTGGCGAAGGCGTGGCTGCCGTCGCAGTGCCGGCGCAGCCGCGCCAGCACATGGCCGTGCGCGGTGTCGGAGGCGACGACCATGAAGTGCCCGTCGTCGAGCTTGGTGACGGTCAGATCGGCCTCGATCTTTCCCGACTCGTTCAACCACTGCGTGTACGTGATGCGGCCGCGCTCGCCGTCGACGTGGTTGGCCGAGAGCCAGTTCAGCACCCGTCCGGCGTCGCGGCCCTGGACGAAGAACTTGGACATGAACGACATGTCCATCAGGATCACGCCGTTGCGACAGGCTTCGTGCTCGGCGCGCCAGTAGACAAACCAGTTCTGCCGGCCCCAGCTCAGACGCTCGACCGCGGGCACCACGCCGGGCGGCGCGTACCAGTCGGCGCCCTCCCAGCCGCTGACGTCCTTGAAGTACGCGCCGCGCGCGGCCAGGCGATCGTGCAGCGGCGAGCGCCTGGCGCCGCGCGCCGTCATCATCGACCGCGTCGGGTAGTGGCAGCGGTAGACCATGCCGAGCGCCTCGACCGTGCGCGTGCGCCGGTACTCCGGGTTCGACTGATTGCGGTGCAGGCGGTCGATGTGGATGCCGGTGACGTCCGCCCCGGGGTCGCCGGTCACGATCCACTGCGCCAGCAGCCTGCCGATGCCGCCGCCGGTGAGGATCCCGATCGAATTCAGTCCCGCGGCGACGAAGTAGTTCGCGACTTCCGGCGCCGGACCGACGATCGGCGCGAGGTCGGGCGTGAAGCTCTCCGGGCCGCAGAAGAACTTCTTGATGCCGGCCGCCTGCGCCGCCGGCACGCGCGCCATCGCGGTCTGAAGGAACGGCGTCATCCGCTCCCAGTCGGGCTCGATCTCGCCGAAGCTGAACTCCCGCGGCACGCCCTCGACCTTCCACGGCGCCGCCTCGGGCTCGAACAGGCCGATCATCAGCGCGCCAGCCTCCTCGCGGTAGTAACCGAAAGAGGCCGGGTCTTCGAGCACCGGCCAGTCGCGCGAGATGCCCGCCATCGGCCCGGTGATCAGGTAGTAGTGCTCGGCCGCCTGCAGCGGGATGTTGACGCCATCGAGCGCGCCGAGTTCGCGCGCCCACATGCCGGCGCAGTTGACCACGACTTCGCACTGGACCGTGCCCTGCGACGTCTCCACGCCACTGACCGCGCCGCCGCGCGTCAACACGCCATGCACGCGCACGCCCTCGACGATCTTCGCGCCGCGCTGCTTCGCGCCCCTGGCGAGCGCCATCGTCACGTCGACCGGGTTGGCGCGGCCGTCTTCCCTGACGTAGAAGCCGGCCAGGATGTCGTCCACGCGCGCCAGCGGGAACAGCTCGCCGACCTCGCGCGGCCCCAGTTCGTGCACGTCGATGCCCATCAGCCGGTTGAAGGCGGCGACGCGGCGGTACTCCTCCAGACGGTCTTCGTCGGCGGCCACCTCGATGAAGCCGCAGGGCCGCAAGCCCGTCTCCTGCCCGGTCTCCGCCGGCAGCCGGGTGTAGAGGTCGCGCGAGTACTTGCGCAGTTCGGTCGACGTTTCCGAGGTCGAGCCGAAGGTGACGATCAGCCCGGCCGCGTGCCAGGTGGTGCCCGAGGTCAGGCGGTCGCGTTCGAGCAGCAGCACCTCGCATCCCAGGTGCGCGAGGTGATATGCAGTCGAGCAGCCGATGATGCCGCCGCCGATGACGACGACGCGGGCGGTGGAGGGCAGGGCTGGGTCGGTCATCGGTGTCGCACGGAAGGTTCGGAGGGCCGGGGCGACAAGCTCGCAGCGAACCCAGGCCTTGCTCAATCCTTCATCACCGTGTCGAGCCCGCGATGCACGCCGACCAGCCGATGCACATTGCGGATCGCCAGCATTGCGCCGCCGACGTAGGGCTCGGCGCTTTCGCCGGACTCGTGGCGGATGTGCAGGCGCTGGCCGTGGGCGCCGAAGATCGCCTCGACGCCGATGACGAAGCCCGGCGTGCGCACCGAGTGCACCTGCACGCCGTTGAGCGTCGCGCCGCGCGCCTCGCGCGGGCCGCGCACCTGCTCCAGCGGCACGCCGAGCCTGGCCTGCTTGATGCGGCCGAGCCGCGCCGTCAGCTCGCGCGCGGTTCCGCTCGGCGCGTCGACCTTGGTCTCGTGGGCGAAGTCGATGATCTCGAAGTAGTCGAGGTAGCGCGCCGCGATCTCGGCGAACCGCATCGCCAGCACCGCGGTGATGGCGAAGTTGCCGCAGGCGAGCACGGCGCGGCCGCGCTCGCGGGCGACGAAGTCGATCTCGGCGTAGTCGGCGTCGGAAAGGCCCGAGGTGCCGACGACGACGTGGCAGCCGGCGGCGAGCGCCGTGAGGATGTTGGCCCTGGCCGAGTCCGGCCTGGTGTACTCGACGAAGACGTCGGCGCCGGCAAGCAGCGCTTCGGCGGCCGTGGCGAGCACCGGGCAGTCGAGCCGTGGTTCGTTCAGCACCTCGCCCAGCCGGCGGCCGGCGCTCGCGCGGGCAACGGCGGCGACGAGCCGCAGATCGTCGGTCCGGGCGATGCCGCGGGCGAGCGCCGAGCCGGCCCAGCCGGTGGCGCCGGCGACGATGACGCGGAGCGGTTCAGCCATGGGCTTCCTTGAGGTTGGCGATTTCGATCAGGTTGCCGTCCGGATCGCGCAGGTAGATCGACCACAGCGCGCCGACCGCGCCGGTGCGCGCCACCGGCCCCTCGATCACGGCGATGCCGAGCGCCGCCAGGTGCGCGGCGTACTGCTCGACCGGCGCCTCGGTCAGGAAACAAAGGTCGGCCGACCCGGGCGTGGGCCGTTCGGCCTTCGGCTCGAACTCCCTGCCGGCCTGGTGCAGATTGATCTTCTGCCTGCCGAAGGCGAGCGCCTTGCGGCCGCTGCCGAACGTGACCTCCTGCATCCCCAGCGCCCGGGTGTAGAAGTCGATCGTCGCCAGCGGGTCGCGCACGGTCAGCACCAGGTGGTCGAGGCTGTCGACTTGCATCGGTCTTCCTGCGATCAACTCAGCGCTTCTTCGGCAATGTCGACGGTGGTCGCCGCGGGAGTTTCAGTCACGGGCTGATGTTGGGAGGGCGACCGAGCGCCGGTGCGGTCGCGGTCCGCGGGCGAGCGTCACGCCAGCGCCCGGCCGATGATGATTCGCTGGATGTCGCTGGTG
>CAYLZU010000356.1:0-3520 GCA_964388005.1 uncultured Burkholderiaceae bacterium | reverse complement strand
TGATGTCGCAGGTCTTGCAGTGCACGCAGTTCTGGAAGTTGATCTGCAGGCGGTCTTCGCCGTCGACCTTGACGAACTCGTAGACGCCCGCCGGGCAGTAGCGCGCCTCCGGGCCGGCGTAGCGGGCAAGGTTGGTCGCCACCGGCACCGAGGCGTCCTTCAAGGTCAGGTGCGCCGGCTGATTCTCCTCGTGGTTGGTGTTCGACAGGAACACCGAGGAGAGCTTGTCGAAGGTGAGCTTGCCGTCGGGCTTCGGATAGTCGATCGGCGCGCACTCGGCTGCCGGCTTCAGCTTCTGGTGGTCGGCCAGCGTGCGGTGCAGGGTCCAGGGCGCTCTGCCGCGGAACACAATCTGGTCGACGCCGAACAGCAGCGCGCCGGTGACCAGCCCCTTGTCGAGATACGGCTTGAAGTTGCGCGCGCGGTAGAGCTCGTCGTGCAGCCAGCTCCTGTCAAACGCTTCCGGATACGCCGTCAGCTCGTCGCCGCTGCGGCCGGCGGCGACGGCTTCGTACGCCGCTTCGGCTGCCAGCATGCCGCTCTTGATCGCCGCGTGCGAACCCTTGATCCGCGGCGCGTTGAGAAAACCCGCGTCGCAGCCGATCAGCGCGCCGCCGGGGAAGACCAGCTTCGGCAGGCTCTGCAGCCCGCTGGCGTTGATCGCCCGCGCGCCGTAGGCGACGCGCTTGCCGCCTTCGAGGAAGGCGCGGATGGTCGGGTGCGTCTTGTAGCGCTGGAACTCCTGGAACGGCTCCAGGTGCGGATTGGCGTAGCCGAGCCCGACCACCAGCCCCAGCGAAACCTGGTTGTTCTCGAAGTGGTACATGAAACCGCCGCCGTAGGTGGCGTTGTCCAGCGGCCAGCCGGCGCTGTGCAGCACCAGCCCCGGCACGTGCCTGGCCGGGTCGATCTCCCACACCTCCTTGATGCCGATGCCCCAGGTCTGCGGATCGCGGTCGGCATCGAGCGCGAACCTGCGGATCACCTGCTTGCCCAGGTGTCCGCGCGCGCCTTCGGCGAACAGGGTGTACCTGCCGTGCAGCTCGACGCCGGGCTGGAAGTTGGCCGTCGGCTGGCCGTCCTTGCCCACGCCCATGTTGCCGGTGGCCACGCCGCGCACCGCGCCCGCCTCGTCGTAGAGCACCTCGGCGGCGGCGAAGCCGGGGAAAATCTCCACCCCCAGCGCCTCGGCCTGCTGGCCGAGCCAGCGCACCACGTTGGCCAGGCTGACGATGTAGTAGCCGTCGTTGACGAAGCACCTGGGCAGCAGCCAGTGCGGGTTGTAGATCGCGCTCTTCTCGGTGAGGATGTAGAAGCGGTCCTCGGTAACCGGCGTGGCGAGTGGCGCGCCGCGCTCCTTCCAGTCCGGGAACAGTTCGGTCAGCGCAATCGGGTCCATCACCGCGCCGGAGAGGATGTGGGCGCCGACCTCGGAGCCCTTTTCCAGCACGCACACCCCGACCTCGGTGCCTTTCTCCGCCGCCAGCTGCTTGATGCGGATGGCCGCGGCCAGCCCCGCCGGCCCGCCGCCGACGATCACGAC
The DNA here is from genome assembly GCA_964388005.1 of uncultured Burkholderiaceae bacterium. GTDB lineage: Bacteria > Pseudomonadota > Gammaproteobacteria > Burkholderiales > Burkholderiaceae_F > JADJWR01. The sequence continues at coordinate 1,977 of CAYLZU010000356.1, read as the reverse complement.
GTCGTACTCCATTGCTTCGCGTTCGATGTCCTGCATCACCGCTCCTGTGCGATCAGCGAGTTGATTGTCCGAGCTTTCGGTCGAGGGAGGATTCTATTGAGCGGTATGCGATCATCCCTCCCCGTCGAGAGGGGGTTCGGCAATGCGCACCAATCTCAAGGAAAAGGTGGCTTTGGTCACCGGCGCCAGCAGCGGCCTGGGCGAGCGTTTCGCCCGCGTACTGGCCGCCAACGGCGCGCTGGTGGTGCTGGCGGCGCGGCGGCTGGAGCGGCTGAAGGAACTGCGGGCGCAGATCGAGTCCGCCGGCGGCGAGGCGCACGCGGTGGCGCTCGATGTCACCGACCAGGACGCGATCCAGGGCGCGATCGACGAGATCGGCGGGGCCGTGGGGCCGATCGACATCCTGGTCAACAACTCTGGTGTCTCCACCCAGCAGCGGCTCACCGAGGTGACGCCGGCCGACTTCGACTATGTCTTCGGCACCAACGTGCGCGGCGCTTTCTTCGTCGCCCAGGCGGTGGCGCGGCAGATGATCGCCCGCGCCAAGGACACGCCGAACTTCCATGGCCGCATCGTCAACATCGCCTCGGTGGCCGGGCTGCAGGTGCTGCCGCAGATCGGCATCTACTGCATGAGCAAGGCGGCGGTGCTGCACATGACGCGCGCCCAGGCGCTGGAGTGGGGCCGCTACGGCATCAACGTCAACGCCATCTGCCCCGGCTACATCCGCACCGAAATCAACGCCGGGCACTGGGACACTGACGCCGGCAGGAAGCTCGTCGCCATGCTGCCGCGCCGCCGGGTCGGCGATGCCGCCGATCTCGACGGCACGCTGCTGCTGCTGGTGGCCGAGGAATCGGGCTTCATCAACGGCGCCATCATCACCGTCGATGACGGGCTGAGCGTGACATGAAGACGTTCCGCCTCGAAGTTCCCCTGCGCTGGGGCGACATGGACGCGATGGCGCACATCAACAACGTCGCCTACTTCCGGCTGATGGAGCAGGCGCGCATCCAGTGGTTCGAGCAGTTCGGCTTCGCCACCCTGCCCAACGAGGGGGCGCCGATCCTCGCCCACTGCTCGTGCGACTTCGTGCGGGCGCTGAACTATCCCGGCATCGCGGTCGTCGAGCAGACCGTGACCCGCGTCGGCCGCACCAGTCTCGATCTGAACATCACCATCGGCCGCACCGACGAGCCGGAGGTGATCTACGCCACCGGCCGCAGCGTGCTGGTGTGGTACGACTACCAGGCCGGCAGGTCGGTGCCGTGGCCGGAGAACATCCGCGCCGCGAGCGAGTAGCGGATCGCGGCCGACCTCCGGTCCGCTTCGGTCCGGCGCCGCCAAGGCCGCCGCCGTCGCGACTTCAGCCGGCGAACTGCAACGCCGCCAGCCGCGCGTACAGGCCGCCGCGGGCGACCAGTTCGGCATGCGTGCCGGCGTCGACGATGCGGCCGGACTCGAGCACGAAGATGCGGGAGGCAGCCTGCACGGTGGCCAGGCGGTGGGCGATGACGATCGTCGTGCGGCCGGCCATCGCCGTGCGCAGGGCGGCCTGCACCGCGCGCTCGCTCTCGGCATCGAGGGCCGAGGTCGCCTCGTCGAGCAGCAGCAGCGGCGCGTTCTTGAGCATCGCCCGGGCAATGGCCACCCGCTGCCGCTGCCCGCCCGACAGCCGCAGGCCGCGCTCGCCGACGAAGGTGGCGTAGCCGTCGGGCAGCGTGCGGACGAACTCGTCGACGAAGGCGGCGCGCGCGGCGGCCAGCGCTTCGTCCTCGGTGGCGTCGGCACGGCCGTAGCGGATGTTCTCCAGCACCGTGCCGGAGAAGATCACCGGCTCCTGCGGCACGACGGCGATGCGCGCGCGAAGGTCGGCCAGCCGCAGGCGGCGGACGTCGATGCCGTCGATGCGCAGGCTGCCGTCGTCGATGTCGTAGAAGCGCTGCAGCAGCTGGAAGATCGTCGTCTTGCCGGCGC
>CAYLZU010000355.1:0-3551 GCA_964388005.1 uncultured Burkholderiaceae bacterium | reverse complement strand
CGCCCGCGCCTTCTAAACTCCCTGCTGCGTTCCGAACCGCTACAGGAGAGACCCGATGGCCCGCGCGAAAACGTCCCCCCGCAACGCCTTCTACGCCCAGTCCGGCGGCGTCACCTCGGTCATCAACGCCAGCGCCGCCGGCGTGATCGAGACCGCCCGCAAGCACAAGGACCGCATCGGCAAGGTCTTCGCCGGCCGCAACGGCATCATCGGCGCGCTGACCGAGGACCTGATCGACACCAGCCGCGAGTCGCCGGCGGCTATCGCGCGACTCAGGCACACGCCCGGCGGCGCCTTCGGCTCGTGCCGCTACAAGCTCAAGAGCCTGGAGCAGGACCGCGCCCAGTACGAGCGGCTGATCGAGGTCTTTCGCGCCCACGACATCGGCTACTTCTTCTACAACGGCGGCGGCGACTCGGCCGACACCTGCCTGAAGGTCTCGCAGCTGTCGCAGACGATGGGCTACCCGCTGCAGGCGATCCACGTGCCGAAGACGATCGACAACGACCTGCCGATCACCGACAACTGCCCCGGCTTCGGCTCGGTGGCCAAGTACGTCGCGGTGTCGACGCGCGAGGCCAGCATGGACGTGGCGTCGATGGCCTCGACCTCGACCAGGGTGTTCGTGCTCGAGGTCATGGGCCGGCACGCTGGCTGGATCGCCGCCGCGGCGGCGCTCGCGGACACCAAGGAGCACCCGCTGCCGCTGCTGATCCTGTTTCCGGAGATCCCGCTCGACCAGGCGAAGTTCCTGGCGGCGGTGAAGGCCAAGGTCGACGCGCAGGGCTACTGCACGGTGGTCGTCTCCGAGGGCCTGCACGGTCCGGACGGCAACTTCATCGCCGACCAGGGGCTGCGCGACGCCTTCGGCCACGCGCAGTTGGGCGGCGTCGCCCCGGTGATCGCCAACCTGGTCAAGAGCGAGCTGAAGCTGAAGATGCACTGGGCGGTGGCCGACTACCTGCAGCGCTCGGCGCGCCACATCGCCTCGAAGACCGACGTGGCGCAGGCGTACGCGGTCGGCAAGGCGGCGGTCGAGCTGGCCCTGAAGGGCGCCAACGCGGTGATGCCGACCATCGTGCGCGCCTCGACCCGGCCCTACCGCTGGAAGATCGGCACCGCGCCGCTGGACAAGGTGGCCAACCAGGAGCACAAGATGCCGCGCGAGTACATCAGCGAAGACGGCTTCGGGGTCACGGCAAAGGGCCGCGCCTACCTGGCGCCGCTGATCCAGGGCGAGGACTACCCGCCCTACGTGGATGGCCTGCCCGCCTACGTGCTGCTGAAGAACGTCGCCGTGCGCAGGAAGCTCGCCGCCTGGCAGAAGGTCTGACCGGGCGCACGAGGCAAAGCGGTTAAACTTGCGCGCTTTTCGGGCGCCGGCGGCGCCTGCCGGCGTGGGGCGCGCCGGTCGGTCTTCGGGCCGGGCACCGAACAAGAGGCGCGACGGGGGATGCGGATCATTCTGCTCGGACCACCGGGGGCGGGCAAAGGCACGCAGGCGGGCTTCATCTGCGGCCGCTTCGGCATTCCGCAGATCTCCACCGGCGACATGCTGCGCGCGGCCGTCAAGGCCGGCACGCCGCTCGGCCTGGCGGCCGGCAAAGTGATGGACGCCGGGCAGCTGGTGTCCGACGACATCATCGTCGCCCTGGTCAAGGACCGGCTGCAGCAGCCCGACTGCGCCAGCGGCTACCTGTTCGACGGCTTCCCGCGCACGATCCCGCAGGCCGAGGCGCTGAGATCGGCCGGCATCCGCGTCGACGTGGTGCTGGAGATCGACGTTCCCGACGCCGAGATCGTCGAGCGCATGAGCGGCCGCCGCGTGCACCTGGCCAGCGGTCGCACCTACCACCTGCGCCACAACCCGCCGAAGGTGGACGGCATCGACGACTTCACCGGCGAGCCGCTGATCCAGCGCGAGGACGACCGCGAGCAGATCGTCCGCGATCGCCTCGACGTCTACCACGCGCAGACGCGGCAGCTGATCGACTACTACACCGCGTGGGCGGCCACCGGCGACGCCGCCGCGCCGCGCTACTGCCGTGTCGACGGCATCGGCACGGTCGATGACATCAGGCAGCGGGTCTTCGACGCGCTCACCTAGGTTGCCGCACTTCCCGTTCCAACCCTCGCTTTTCGCATAACAGGAGAACGTCATGTCAACCGGACTGATGCTCGCGCTGGTCTGCGGCCTGCTGGCCGTGGCTTTCGGCGCGGTTTCGATCCTCTGGATCCTCAAGCAGGATGCCGGAAGCAGCCGCATGCAGGAGATCGCCGCCGCCGTGCAGCAGGGCGCGCAGGCCTATCTGAACCGCCAGTACACGACGATCGCCATCGTCGGCCTCGTGCTGTTCCTGCTGATCGGCTTCGTCCCGCTGCTCGGCTGGTGGACGGCGATCGGCTTCGCCATCGGCGCCATCCTGTCGGGCGCCGCCGGCTACATCGGCATGAACGTCTCGGTGCGCGCCAACGTGCGCACCGCGCAGGCCGCCACCCGCGGGCTGAACGCGGCGCTGAACATCGCCTTCCGCGGCGGCGCCATCACCGGCCTGCTGGTGATCGGCCTCGGCCTGCTCGGCGTCGCCGGCTTCTACTGGGTGCTGCTCGGCACCCACGCCGGCGCCGGCCCGCGTGAGCTTCTGCACCCGATGGTCGGCCTCGCCTTCGGCGCGTCGCTGATCTCGATCTTCGCCCGGCTCGGCGGCGGCATCTTCACCAAGGGGGCGGATGTCGGCGCCGACCTCGTCGGCAAGGTCGAGGCCGGAATCCCCGAGGACGATCCGCGCAACCCGGCGGTGATCGCCGACAACGTCGGCGACAACGTCGGCGACTGCGCCGGCATGGCCGCCGACCTGTTCGAGACCTTCGCCGTCACCGTGGTGGCGACGATGCTGATCGGCGCCTTCGCCTTCAAGGGCTCGGACGCCGGCGTCATCTACCCGCTGGCCATCTCCGGCGTCTCGATCATCGCCTCGATCATCGGCTGCTTCTTCGTCAAGGCGCGCGACGGCGGCAAGATCATGAACGCGCTGTACCGGGGCCTGATCGTCGCCGGCGTCATCTCGCTGATCCTGTTCTATCCGGTCACCAGCTGGATCCTCGGCCCGGTCGCGTCGGCGGCGGGCATGTCGGTGGTCAGCCTGTACCTGTCGGCCGTCGTCGGCCTGGTGCTGACCGCGGCGCTGGTGTGGATCACCGAGTACTACACCGGCACCGACTTCAAGCCGGTGAAGTACGTGGCGCAGGCCTCGACCACCGGCCACGCCACCAACATCATCGCCGGCCTGGCGGTGTCGATGAAGGCCACCGCCTGGCCGGTGATCGCCATCTGCGCCGCGATCATCACCGCCCACGACCTGGCCGGCCTGTACGGCATCGCCGTGGCCGCCACCTCGATGCTGTCGATGACCGGCATCATCGTCGCCCTCGACGCCTACGGGCCGGTCACCGACAACGCCGGCGGCATCTCCGAGATGGCCGAGTTGCCGGACTCGATCCGCAACATCACCGATCCGCTCGACGCCGTGGGCAATACCACCAAGGCCGTG
>CAYLZU010000354.1:0-3552 GCA_964388005.1 uncultured Burkholderiaceae bacterium | reverse complement strand
AACGACTGGTCGGGCAAGCTGCCGGCCGACGGCGAGTACAAGGTCCGGGTGTACCTGATGCGCAACGCGGCGCGGCGCAACGAGTCCGCTTCGTACACCCTCACCGTCGGCGTGACCGGCGCCGCCGGCGCGGCGGCGCCGTCCGCGCTGGGCCAGGCGCCGGCCGGCGACGCCAAGGTCCCGGGCACGCGCTACCACGCCACCGGGCCGCTGCCGTGCGCGCTGGGCAACGCGCCGATGGGCTCGACCCAATGCGAGTTCGGCGTTGTGCGCGGCAAGCCGGGCAATGCCGAGGTCCACATCAAGCCCGCGGGCGGCCTGGAGCGCGTGCTGAGCTTCCGGGGCAACACCGTGACCAGCGGCAGCGACAAGGTCAAGGCGACGAAGGCCGGCGACCTGTGGACGATCGAGGTCAACGACTACGAGCACTACCAGGTGTCGGACTCGGTCATCTCGGGCGGCTGAGCAGCGGTTGCGCCACGACGTGGCCAGCCCCGCCGCGGGCCGGCTACCCCACGACTTCACATGCGGAGAACAACATGGTCCGTCCCCTCATCGCCACCCTCGCCCTGCTCGCCGCCGGCGCCGCTGGCGCGGCCGTGCCGATCTTCGCCGCCAAGTGCCCGAACGGGCTGACCGCCGATTCCGACGAACAGGGCAGGATCTACGTCAGCGGCAAGCCGGCCAAGGTCATCCACCGCCCCGACGGGCAGGTCACGGCGCAGTCGGCCGGCGTCTACGTGGACGTCACGCCGCGCGGCAGCCAGCCGCCGCGCGTCACCAGCACCGGCCGCGACAAGACGGTCGTCGAGTGCGAGGTCGTCGGCTTCAAGGCGCCCGACGGCGCCGCCGCGGGCGCGTCGCCCTCCGGGCGCGAGCCGTCGGCGGTGCGTGCCGGCCGCGGCGAGTTCGACGCCACCGGCCCGGTGGGCTGCTCCGACCGTCCGGGCCAGCCGATGCGCCAGTGCCAGATGGGCGTCGCACGCGACGGCGGTGGGACGGCCACTGTGGTCGTGACCCGGCCCGACGGGCGCAAGCGCTTCATCTTCTTCGAGAAGGGCAAGGCCGTCTCGGCCGACCTCAGCCAGGCCGACGGCAACATGACCTTCCGGGCGGCGAAGAACGCCGCCGGCATGTTCCTGATCGACGCCGGCGACGAGCGCTACGAGTTCCCGGAGTCCGTCGTCTTCGGCGGCTGAGCTGCGCATGGGTTCGCTGCGCGATGGCCGGCTGACCGGTGCCGTTCGCGCCGCGCGGCGGGGTGCGTCCGGCGTCTTGCGCCGGTTGAGCGCCGCGGCGCTGCTGGCGACTGCCGCCGGTGCGGCGCCGGCCGCGGTGGCGGTGCCCGCGAACGCGATCGCGCTCGAGCCGGTGGTGCCGTGCTTCGTCGCGCCGCCGCCGGGCACGGCCTTCGACGGCCGGTTCGACTGCGGCTACGTGGTCGTGCCCGAGAACGCGGCGGCGCCGGCCGGCCGGCGCGTGAAGCTCGGCTTCCTGCGGCTGCAGGCCCGCTCGCCGGGGTCGGCGGCCAAGGCGCCGCCGGTGTTCATGCTGGCCGGCGGGCCGGGCAGCAGCCTGATCCAGCCGCTTGCCTTCGGGCTCTTCAGCGCGCCGCTGCTCGGCCCGCTGCTCGACGACCGCGACGTGATCATCCTCGACCAGCGCGGCACCGCGCACACGCGGCCGCACCTGGACTGCCCCGAGGTCTACGGTCTGGCGTGGCCGGCATACAGCCAAGGCCTGAGGGAGGACGCGGCCGCCGCGCTGCAGCGCCGGGTGCTGCAGCGCTGCATCGACGGCTTGCGCGCGCAGGGCATCGGCCTCGCCCACTACAACAGCGTGGCGATCGCCGCCGACATCGACGCCGCGCGCCGCGCGCTCGGCTACGGGCGCATCGTGCTCTACGGCGCGTCGTTCGGCGCGCAGATCGCGCAGCACGCGATGCGCGACTTCCCCGGCATGCTCGACGCGGTGATCCTCGACGGCACCAATTCGCTGTCGCGCAGGAGCTGGGTCGAGGACCGGGCGCTGGACATCGAGTTCTCGATGAAGCACCTGGACGCGCTGTGCCGCGAGGACGCCAGGTGCCGCCAGGCCTACGACCTGCCGGCGCTGGTCGAGCGCGCCATCGCGCTGTTCGACGCCGGGCCGATCGCCGCCACCTTCACCGACCCCAAGCAGCCCGGCGTGACGCTGCCGATCGAGCTGCGCCGCACCGACCTGCTGTCGACGATCTACGGCATGCAGGGCGACAAGATCGGCGTGATGAGCCTGCCCGCCCTGCTGGACGGCCTGGTGCGTGACGGGCGCTCCTCGATGGCCGCGACCCTCGGGCAGATCAAGGGACAGCAGCTACTGGCGCAGCGCGGCGCCACCGCAGGCGGCACGGCGATCCTGATGTACCTGGCCGTGGTCTGCTCCGACGACCCGGTGCGCTCCGTGGACGAACTGGTGACGCAAGGGGTGCGCAGCCGCTACGCGCGGCTGACCGGGCAGATGTTCGCGCAGGAGATGGTCGACCTGTGCGCGACGATCGCGGTGCCGGAACTGCCCGCATCGACCGACGTCGACGTGAGCAACGAAGTGCCGACGCTGATCCTGAGCGGCGGCCTCGACGCCGCGACGCCGACCTTCCGCAGCGAGGTGGTGGCGAAGTCGCTGCCGCGCGCCAGGCTGGTCGTGTTTCCGGCCGGCACGCACGTGCAGCTGGGCGCGATCAACCTGTGCGCGGCGCGCATCGCGACCGCCTTCGTCCGCGACCCGGGCGCGCCGCTGCCGCTGGAGTGCGTGAAGGAGTCGCGCTTCCCGGGCTTCGTGCTGCCGGACGGGACGATGAGCCGTTGACGAATGGCAGTCCCCTGCCGTGACAGGCAGTGCCGCGAGGTGCCCGCACGGTGACCGGAGTCGAGCCGGCGCGGTGGGGACCACTGCTCGCCCCGGACAGTCCCGCAGTCGCGTAGCGTGGAGCGTGGAGCGAAAGCGAACCATGGTCGTCGTCTTGAGGTTTGTCTATGCGTGCGCGGCGCTCCTCGCGACAGCCGCCGGCGCGCTCGTGACCGCCAGTTTCTTCATCGCGAGGCACGCGCCGCAGGGCACCAGGTTCCTGGTCATCAGCCTCGTTTTCAGCGTCGTCTTCCTGGGCGTGGGCCTCCTGCTCTTCGGCATCCAAAGGCACGTCGCGGCCATCGTGGCAGCGCACCGCGGCCACGATGGCGATTCGCTGCGGGATCTGTCGATGCACATCAACCGGCTCGTGGCCGACCTTCTGGCCGGCGGCGTCTTTGCCTGCACCCTGCTCGGGAGCCTGACCTATGCCATCCTCGAGCGCATCGGCCAGGGGTCCGCGGTATTCGGCTGAGTCCTTGGCCGGCCTGATGGGCGTGCGTGTCTCCCCGGCGGCGGCCGCCAGGCGCATCGACGCGGCGAGCGGCGCAGTCTTGCGAGGAGCCATGGCGGGGTCGCCCGGGTGGCTGGCCGTCGAGCCACAGGTTCCATCGCAGGCCTTCAGGCCTTCTTGAACAGGCGATAGCCGGCGAGCAGGAGCATCGCGCC
>CAYLZU010000353.1:0-3565 GCA_964388005.1 uncultured Burkholderiaceae bacterium | reverse complement strand
ACTGGCGCCGAGCTTGTGGAAGAAGCGGTGCGCCATCGCTTCGCCCTGCACCAGCCCCATCGTGCCGGCGTAGGAGTACGGCACGATCCGCTGCGGATCGACCGCGGCGATGCGCAGCAGGCGCGCGGCGATCTCGTCGAGCGCCTCGTCCCAGCTGACGCGGACGAACTTCCCTTCGCCCTTGCGACCGGCGCGCTTCAGCGGATGCAGGATCCGCTCGGGATGGTAGGTGCGCTCGAGATACCGGCTGACCTTGGTGCACAAGGTGCCGCGCGTGGTCGGGTGATCCGGGTCGCCGGCGATTTTCACCGCCACGCGGCGGCCGCCCTCATCGCGCACGGTCACCAGCATGGCGCAGGTGTCGGGGCAATCGTGCGGGCAGGCGGCGCGGACGACCTCCTCGCCGGCGACGGTGGCCGTGTTCATCGCCGGTCCTTCACGCGGGCGGCGGCGGCGGCGCGTCCGCCATCCGCGCGAAGAAGGCCTCGCACGCCGCCACCTGCTCGTAGGTGATGTATTCGTCCGGCTTGTGCGCCTGGGCGATCGAGCCCGGGCCGAGCACCACGGTCGGGATGCCGATGCCCGCAAAGACGCTGGCTTCGGTGGCGAAGCTGACCGCGCCGGTGCCGAGGTGCTGCGTGCGGGCGAGCGCCTGCGCCCACTTGACCACAGGCGCGTTGGGGGCGATGCCGAACGCCGGCAGGTCCAAGCCGATCTCGAAGCGGATGTCGGCCTCCGGGGCCACGGCGCGCATCTCCGGCAGCAGCGCCCGCGCGTACTCGAGGATCGGCTGCGTCATGGCGTCGTGCGCGGTGGCGGGGATGTTGCGCATCTCGAAGAAGAACTCGCAGTCGCGCGGCACCACGTTGGTGGCGATGCCGCCGTGGATGACGCCGGTCGACAGCGTCGAGTGCGGCACCTCGAAGCGGCTGTCCTTCGGCTCCTCGCGCGCCATCTTCGCCGCCAGGGCGCGGATGAAGCCGATCACCTGCGCCGCGTACTCGATCGCGTTCACGGCGGTCGGCGTCAGCGACGAGTGCGCTTCGCGGCCGCGCACGCGGCAGCAGAAATCCCGCTTGCCCTTATGCGCGACGATCGCCCGCATGTCGGTCGGCTCGCCGATCACGCAGCCGGCCGGCCGGATGCCGCGCTCGGCCAGATCGGCGACCAGTCCGCGCACGCCGAGGAAGGTCGTCTCCTCGTCGAAGGTCAGCGCCAGGTGCACCGGCAGCCGCGACTGCGCGGCGAGGAACCTCGGCGCCCACGCCAGCGCGATGGCGATGAAGCCCTTCATGTCGGCGCTGCCGCGGCCGTGGATGCGGCCGTCGCGGTGGCTCGCCTTGAACGGATCGCTGGCCCAGTCCTGGCCGTCGACCGGCACCACGTCGGTGTGGCCGGACAGCACGATGCCGCGGGTGGCCGCCGCCGCGGCGTCGTCGGCCAGGGTGCAGAACAGGTTCGCCTTCCTGCGCGTGCTGTCGTAGACCAGGTGCGGCTTCAGTCCGAGCGCGGCGAGGTGGTCGCGCGCGAGTTCGATCAGGCCGAGATTGGAGTCGCGGCTGACGGTCGGAAACGCGATCAGCCGGTCGATCATCTCGATCGCCTCGCGCGACGGCACGGCGGTTGGAGCCTCTGCGACTGCGGACATCGATTCCCTCCGGTACGGTCTTCGGCCGGCCATTGTAAGAAGGCCCCTTGCGCCGCCGTCGTCGGCTCGGCGGCCGCCGGCCGGCGACGGGCGAAAGGGTGCTAAGCGGCGGCGTCAGCGCGAGCGGCCGCCGGCGGCCGGTCGAGTACGAGGGCGAGTTCGCCGTGCGGCGTCGTTCCCGCGTCGCGCCAGCCGGCGGCGCGGTAGAACCCCTCGGCCCGCGTGCCCCGATCGGTCGTCAGCCACAGATGCTGCAGCCCCTGCGACCACAGCCAGTCGACCATCGCATCGTGCAAGCGCCGGCCGAAGCCGCGGCGCTCGTGGCGCGGATCGACAAACAGCGCCCAGATGTTGCCGATGGTGGCGTCGCCGATCGCGAAGGCGACCACCTCGCCGTCGAGCTCGATCACCCAGCCGCGGCCGAGCAGCTCCAGATACCGCTGCACCTCGGCGTCGTCGATGCGGCGCGACGCGAGACGGTTCTCGCGCACGCTGCGGCGGACGCGCTGGATGGCGGCGATGTCCTCTCGCCGGGCCTGGCGAAGGATGCCGCCGTGCTCCGCCGTCCGATCGTCCGCATCCATGCCTGCCGCCCGCGCCCTGTCGATGGCAGGCGATGCTACGGCCGCGGGCCGGCGACAGGAACCGCCGCGCGAAGGCGTTGATTGCGTAAGCTTGCGCCTCCCCCGGATCCCGACGCCGACCGCCGCCATGAACCTGATCGACCGCATCGTCCAGTTCCGCGCCGAGATCCAGGCGATCCGCCGCGACATCCATGCCCACCCCGAGCTCGCCTACGCCGAGCACCGCACCGGCCACAAGGTGGCCGAACTGCTCGAGTCCTGGGGCATCGAGGTGCATCGCGGCCTCGGCGGCACCGGTGTCGTCGGCGTGCTGCGCAACGGCGGCGGGCGGCGTTCGGTCGGGCTGCGCGCCGACATGGACGCGCTGCCGATCGCCGAGGCCAACCGCTTCGCGCACGCCTCGACCCACGAGGGCGTGATGCACGCCTGCGGCCACGACGGCCACACGGCGATGCTGCTGGCGGCGGCGAAATACCTGGCGGAAACGCGCCCGTTCGACGGCACGGTGAACTTCATCTTCCAGCCGGCGGAGGAAGGCGGCGCCGGGGCGCAGCGGATGATCGACGACGGCCTGTTCGAGAGGTTTCCCTGCGAGGCCGTGTTCGGCATGCACAACTGGCCCGGCTACCGGGTCGGCCAGTTCGGCACCCGGCCGGGGCCGATGATGGCCTCGGGCAACCGCTTCGAAATCAAGGTCACCGGCAAGGGGGCGCACGCGGCGCTGCCGCACCTGGGCGTCGACCCGATCTACGTCGCGATCCAGATCGCCCAGGGACTGCAGGGCATCGTCACCCGCAACAAGAAGCCGATCGATGCCGCGGTGCTGTCGATCACCACCATCCACGCCGGCGAGGCGATCAACGTCATTCCCGACACCGCCGTCATCAGCGGCGGCGTGCGCACCTTCGAGACCGCCGTCACCGACCTGGTCGAGGAGCGGATGCGGCGCATCGCCGAGCTGACCGCCGAGGCGCACGGCGCCGTGGCGCAGTTGACGTTCGCGCGCTATTACCCGGCCACGGTCAACGATCCCGAGCAGGCCGCCTTCGCGGCCGAGGTCGCGGCGGAGATGGTCGGCAGGGACAACGTCTTCGCCCCCTGCGAGCAGACGATGGGATCGGAGGACTTCTCCTACATGCTGCAGGCGCGGCCGGGCGCCTATGTCTTCATCGGCAACGGCGAGGGCACGCACCGGCTGCCCGGCCACGGCGAAGGGCCGTGCATGCTGCACAACGCCAGCTTCGACTTCAACGACGAGCTGATCCCGATCGGCGCCACCTTCTGGGTGCGACTGGTCGAGCGGTTTCTCGCCCAGGGCTGACCCCGCCTCCGC
>CAYLZU010000352.1:0-3568 GCA_964388005.1 uncultured Burkholderiaceae bacterium | reverse complement strand
GATCGTTCCGGTCTCGGCGAAGGCGCAGAAGCAGCCGGTGATGCCGACCAGGTCGGCGCCCTGCGACTCGTCGCGCCGCACCGGCCGCGCCTGCACCGCCACGCCGGCGCCGGCCCAGTCGAGCGGCGCCAGCGTCGGCCAGATCACCGCCCGCTTCGGCAGGTTCTTCGATTCGAGGTAACGCGCCACCGCCGCCGGTGCGTCGGCGAGGTGCGGCACCTCGTCGACCGTGCTCGACATCCGCTCCGACATGGCGCGGAAGCGGATCCTGAGGTCGCCTGCGATCGCCGGCCGCGGCCCGCCGGGATGGCGGGCGAGGTAGTCCTCGACCGCGGCGAGTTCCTCGGCGGTGGCCATGGCGGGACGGCGCTGCGCCGAGCGGATGCGCTGGAAGATGGCCGCCCGCGCGGCCGAGGTGTCGAAGTCCTGATTCATTTGCGCGGCGGCCTCGTATTGGCGCGGACGAACTCGGCGATGCGCGCCACACCGCGCTCGATCTGCTGCTCGCTGGCGGCATACGAGAAGCGGATGTGCTGTCCTTCGCCGGAGACGCGCGGGCCGAAGTGGATGTCGGCGAGCACCGCCACGCCGGCCTCGTGCAGCAGGCGCCGGCGCAGTTCCTCTGAGTCGGCGGCGCCGATCAGCGCACAGGCCTCGGTGACGTTGGGCCAGGCGTAGAAGGCGCCGCCGGGCGAGGCGCAGGAAAAACCGGGGACGCCGTTCAGCAGCCGCACGATGAGGTCGCGGCGGGCGCGGAACCGTTCGCGCATCGCCTCGGCCTCGGACTGCGGGCCGGTCAACGCCTGCAGCGCCGCCCACTGGCTGATCTGCGAGGCGCAGCTCTCGGTGTTGGTGATCCAGCGCGTGAACACCGGGGCCAGCGCGGCGTTGGCGGTGAAACCGATGCGCCAGCCGGTCATGGCGTAGGTCTTCGAGGCGCCGTCGGAGATGATGGTCCGCTCGCGCATGCCGGGCAGCGACGCGATGGAGACGAATTCGCCCTCGTACACCAGGCGGCTGTAGATCTCGTCGGCGTAGACCCAGACCTGCGGATGGCGGCGCAGCACCTCGGCGATCGCCTCGAGATCGGCGCGTCCGAGCAGGCCGCCGGTCGGGTTGTGCGGCGAGTTCAGGATCAGCAGCTTCGTCCGCGGCGTGATGCGCGCTTCCAGTTCGGCCGGATCGAAGGCGAAGTCGCGCGACTCGCGCAGCGGCAGCGCCACCGGGACCGCGCCGTGCGCCAGGCACTGCGACTCGTAGATCGGGAAGCCCGGCACCGGGAAGATCACCTCGTCCCCGGCGCCGAAGTCGGTGACGCTGGCGATCGTGTAGGCGATGAAGGGCTTGGCGCCGGCGCCGACGACCACCTCTTCCGGCGCGATGGCAAGTCCGCGCAGCCGGCCCATCGACTCGGCGGCGGCGGCGCGCAGTTCGTCGATGCCGGCCGACGGCGTATAGCCATGCCTGCCGCCGCGCACCGCGGCGACCGCCGCGTCCTGGATGTGCGCCGGCGTCGGGAAGTCCGGCTGGCCGATGCAGAACGAGATGATGTCGCGGCCCGCGCGCGCCAGCGCGTTGACCTCCGCCAGCACGACGAAGGCGTTTTCGGTGCCGAGGCTCTCGGCGCGTCTGGACAGGGTCGGCATGCTCGGCGGCCGGCGGCGGGAGGTCGGAACGATACCCGCGCAGGGGACCGGCCGCCACCGGAGCGGCATTGCGGCCGCAGTGGCGCTTACCAGGACACGTGCAGGGCGGCGCTGGAATCGATCAGTTCGACGACGAAGCCGCGGCCGCTCAGCCGCTCGGCCAGCTGCCGCAGCAGGCGGTCATCGGGCGCTCCCGAGGCGAAGGTCCGCCAGCCGAGCCGGCAGGAGCTCTCGCCGCGGTCGGCCCGCTCGGCGATCGCCGCCAGCGCCTTGCGCTCATGGGCTTCGATGCGGCGCGCGACCTCGGCGCGCGCCCGCCACAAGTGCGCCGCCGGCAGCGCTACCGCGCGCAGCAGCGGCTCGGCGGCGGAGCGCCGCATCTCGCCGGCGGTGGCGAAGCCGAGTTCGAGATGGGTGACGCGGATCGCGGTCACTGGATCGACGACGCGGTCGTCGTCACGGCTCCGGTCGACCTCGGGAGCGGTGGCGATGTGAAAGCCGAGAGCGGCGAAGATCCGACCGGCCCGCGCCAGGCCGCGCTCGCCGGCATCGTCGAGCGCCTCGATCAGCTTCTCTTCGTACAGCCGGCCCACCCGTCCGGTCGCGTGCGGAACGGTGACCGTGCCGATGGGCAGCCTCGCCCGCGTCTCGCCGCGCTCGACCGCGGCGATCAGGGCTTCCGCCGCCGCTTCGTTGACCAGGCGCAGCGCCGCCGCGGCTGCCTCGGCCGCGGTGCGCGCATCAACAGCGGAATCGACCATCGACCTTGGTTTGCGTCACTCGTCAGCCCATCCGCGGGAGCAGCCCCTTGCGCTGTCGCGGCCGGCGGGAACACAGCGTCCACTTCGACCGCCCCGGAGCGGCAGCGTCCATGTCCCGCCGCCGCGCAGCGCGATTCTATTGGCGGCGCATCGCGTCGCGGTACGCCGGACGGATTAGAACCGGACGCCGGGCGGGCGCGCTGATCAGCCGCGGATCTCGAACACCTGCCGCAGATAGGCCAGGTAGGCCGCGTCGTCGCACATGTTCTTCTCCGGCGAGTCGGACAGCTTGGCCACCGGCTGGCCGTTGCAGCGGACCATCTTGATGACGATCTGCAGCGGCGTGTAGCCGAGGTCGTTGGTGAGATTGGTGCCGACGCCGAACGCGAGCCGCGCCCGGCCGCTGAAGCGCCGGTACAGCTCGATCACCTTCGGAATGGTGAGCGAGTCGGAGAACACCAGCGTCTTGGTGCGCGGGTCGACGCGGTTGCGCTCGTAGTGCTCGATCAGCCGCTCGCCCCAGGCCACCGGATCGCCGGAGTCGTGGCGGGCGCCGTCGAACAGCTTGCAGAAGTACATGTCGAAGTCGCGCAGGAAGGCGTCGAAGCCGTAGACGTCCGACAGCGCGATGCCGAGGTCGCCGCGGTATTCCTTGGCCCACATCTCGAAGCCGAAGGTCTGCGAATCGCGCAGCCGCGGCCCCAGCGCCTGGCAGGCCTGGAGGTACTCGTGCGCCATCGTGCCGAGCGGGATCAGCCCGTGCTGGGCGGCGAACATGACGTTGCTGGTGCCAGCCAGATGGACGCCCATGTCCTGCTTCAACGTCTGCAGCACCTCGTCCTGCCAGCGCCGGGAGAAGCGCCGCCGCGTGCCGTAGTCGGCGATGCGCAGGTCGGAAAGCGTCGGATCGTCGCGCACCAGCGCGATCTTCTCCAGCAGCCGGCGGCGGCCGGCCTGCAGGTCCGGCGCCCGCTGGGTGGCGCGGAAGTACACCTCGTTGACGATCGCCAGCACCGGGATCTCGAACAGGATCGTGTGCAGCCACGGGCCCCTGATGACGATCGCGATCGCGCCCGGCCCCGGCTGCGCCGGCTCGACGTGGATGTACTTGGTGTTGAGCTGGAACAGGCCGAGGAAGTCGACGAAGTCGCTCTTGATGAA
>CAYLZU010000351.1:0-3595 GCA_964388005.1 uncultured Burkholderiaceae bacterium | reverse complement strand
TTTGTCGGCGTCCCGGACAATGCAGGTGAGATACCGGGCCACGGGCTCGAGGCTTGCCGCGGCAGGCTCCACCGGGGCGACTCCAGCCGTGTTGCCGAGCGTTGTCGCTCTCCATGAACTGACGGTTCAAGGCGGTGTGCAGTTTCGCTGCCGAAACCGGCAGCCGATCAGGAGCCCTGAAGACCGCCGGCAGCACATCACCGCTGTCGGCGGCTCTGTGAGCGGCTTGTCGCCGCCGGCAGGCCATCGATGCCGTCCGCCCGGACGGCATCGACGCCGCTTCAACCGTCCGTCTTCAGCGGCAACTCGATCTGCGCTTCGGGTTGGGCGGCGGTCTCCGCTGCCGCCTTGGCGCGGCGTCGCCGCGGCGGCCGCTGCGCGAGCACCTCGGAAGCCCACTGCAGTGCGCCCCGCTCGTTCCAGAGCTCGCGGTTCGCTTCGCGGTACCGCCACGCTTCCTCGGCGCCGCCGATGGCGATGCCGTAGGCGCCGGCCTTCGGCTGCCTGGCCCGCTCGGCCAGCAGCATCGTGACGGCGCGCTGGTGCCGGGTCGCGGCCGCGCGCAGCGCGGCGGCCGCCTCGTCGATCCGGCCGGCGCAGTACAGCGCCAGCACGTGGGTCAAGGTCAGATCGGCGAAATCGTCCGGATAGCGGCTGGCGAGCGCGATCGCCTCGTCGTAGCGGCCAGCCTGCACATACAGCCGCATCAGCGGGCCGCGCAGCCCGTGGTTGTCGTTCGGGTTCAGCTCCAGCACCAGCCATTGCGCGAGCCGCAGCGCGGTGTCGTGGTCGTCGTGGTCGAGCGCATGCTGCGCGCGGGCGGCCACGCAGCGCAGCGCCGGCCGGTTCTCCAGGAAGCCCCACGGCAGTTGCCTCGCGCCGCTGGCCTCGACGTGCTTGCGCAGCAGGTCGACGGCGCGGTCGAGCAGCGGCAGCATGAACGCCTGTTCGATGCCGAGCAGCCCCAGTCCGCCCACGCCCATCGCCAGATCGTCGAGGACGTCGAAGCTCTGCCACAGCACAGGCTCCCGCTCGAGCAGCGCCAGCCACTGGTCGCCGTGGAAGAAGGCGCCGGCGTTGTCTTCGCCGAGCACGGTCAGCGCCGGCTTGGCCTGCGCGAAGCGCTGCCGCCACTTTGCCTCCGCCCTGGCCAGCGCCGGTTGCGGCTGCAGGTGGCCGACGCCGTCCTGGTCGAGTCGGACCTCGTGGCGGAGCTGCGGCGGCGGCAGCTTGCGCAGAAGCGCCCGCAGCGGCGCCAGCGCCGGCACGCGGTGCTGCTGGACCTCGAACATCGCCTCGGCCGGGTCCTCGGCGGCGCGACGCAGCAGCTCGATCAAGGGCGGCGGGAAGTCGCGGTCGCGCTGCGAGCGCGCCAGCCAGAACTTCGCCCGTTCCCGCGCCTGCTGCAGCTGGCCGGCGCCGATCAGCAGCGAGATCTCGAGGTGAGTCAGCGACACGTCGTCCGGATCCAGACGCTGCGCCTCGCGAAAGGCGTCGAGCGCGGCCTCATGGTTGCCCTGATCGGCCTCGATCACCGCGCGGCGCTGCCAGGCCGCGCACTGCATCTGCCGATCGCCGCGGGCCAGCGCGGCCTCGATCAGCAGCTTGCGCTTGCGCCGCTGGCCGAGCTGCAGATACGTGTCCATCAACGCGTCGAACAGCATCACGAGGCGGCCGTCGAGCGGTCCGTCGCCGGCGAACCAGGGTTCGAGCAGCGCCGCCGCGTCGCGATCGCGGCCCTCGTCGCTCCACTGCCGCGCGGTGTCGTCGACGGCATCGATGCGCACCCGCGAGCCGGACAGGGCGGCGAAGTCCTCGCGCGGCGTCGCGTCGAGCACGTAGCGCAGCATGTTCAATTCGGGGAACGGCATCCGGCCTTCGAACGGCTCGCAGCACTGCTTGAACTTGCGGCCGGAGCCGCAGAAGCAGGGATCGTTGCGGCCCGGTTCCGGCAGGCGTCGCGGCACGTAGGCGTGTCGCGGCAGCGGTGTGATGCCGTACAGGCTGCGCGCGATCACGCGCGCGAACCGGGCCGAATCGGCGGCCTGGGCGAACAGTTGCGGGAGCAGCACCGGCGCCGCGGCCGCGAACCAGTCGGCGAAGGTGGTCGGATCGTCGTCCTTGACCAACTGCGCTGCCGCCGCGCTCAGCAGCCGGCCGAGGCTGCTGTCGATGTCGGCGAGAGGCGGATCGTCGTCGAAGGTCGTTGCCATCGCGGGCGGCTCGAGAAGAGTTGGGGAAAGAGAAACACCACCGCGGCGAGTGTAGGCGCGACGGCGAACGGCCCGTGCTCAACGCACCGCCTTGGCGCGCCGCCGCGGACATGCCGCACTGCGGCAGTGCAGATTGCGGCGGGAGCGTGCGCAATTGCCTTTCCGGGGCGCCGGTCCCCCATACCGCTACCCATGGCACGAACCTTGAGTGCAGGAACCGCGGTGCGGCGCGCGGGTGCTCGCCTGCCAACCTTGTCTACTTGGGGGGTACAGCCATGCAACGCAGGCATTTTCTTCAGGTCACCGGCGCGGCGGCGCTGAGCAGCAGCTGGATTTCGGCCGCCTACGGCCAGAGCAACACGCCGATCAAGGTCGGCATCCTGCACTCGCTGTCGGGCACGATGGCGATCTCGGAGACGGCGCTGAAGGAAACGGCGCTGATGACGATCGCCGACATCAACGCCAAGGGCGGCGTGATGGGCCGGCCGCTGGAGCCGGTGGTGGTCGACCCGGCCTCCAACTGGCCGCTGTTCGCCGAGAAGGCGCGGCAGCTGATCACCCAGGACAAGGTCAATGTCGTCTTCGGCTGCTGGACGTCGGTGTCGCGCAAGAGCGTGCTGCCGGTGTTCAAGGAGCTGAACCACCTGCTGTTCTACCCGGTGCAGTACGAAGGCGAAGAACTGGAGAAGAACGTCTTCTACACCGGCGCGGCGCCGAACCAGCAGGCGATCCCGGCCACCGAGTACCTGATGGGCACCGACTACGTCTATCCGCGCACGACCAACAAGATCCTGCGCGCGTTCCTCAAGAGCAAGGGCGTGTCGGAGAAGGACATCGAGGAGATCTACACGCCATTCGGCCACGCCGACTACCAGACCATCGTCGGCAACATCAAGAAGTTCTCCGGCGGCGGCAAGACCTGCGTGATCTCGACCATCAACGGCGACTCGAACGTGCCCTTCTACAAGGAGCTGGGCAACGCCGGGCTGAAGGCCAAGGACGTGCCGGTGGTGGCGTTCTCGGTCGGCGAGGAGGAACTGCGCGGCGTCGACACCAAGCCGCTGGTCGGGCACCTGGCGGCGTGGAACTACTTCATGAGCCTGAAGAATCCGCAGAACGACGCCTTCATCAAGATGTACCGGGACTGGGCGGTGAAGGCCAAGCTGCCGAACGCCGACAAGGTAGTGACCAATGACCCGATGGAGGCCACCTATATCGGCATCCACATGTGGAAGCAGGGCGTCGAGAAGGCCAAGACCACCGACATCGACCCGGTGATCAAGGCGGTCGAGGGGCAGAGCTTCGACGCGCCGTGCGGCATGAAGGTCAAGATGGACGAGAAGAACCACCATCTGCACAAGCCGGTGTTCATCGGCGAGGTG
>CAYLZU010000350.1:0-3607 GCA_964388005.1 uncultured Burkholderiaceae bacterium | reverse complement strand
CATCTTCCAGCAGTTCGAGCGCGAGATCGACCGGCTGCTGACGGTGCCCGAGGACCGGCAGTCCAACGTCGAGGATGCGTGGCTGTTCCTGCACGTGCTGTTCGAGCTGATCTGGAAGTACCGCTTCTTCTACCGCGACCTGAACAACCTGCTGATCAACAACCGCACCCTCGAACTGCGCTTCAAGGAACTGCTGGCGCAGAAGGTGAAGATGGCGCGCTGGCTGACCGAGGGGCTGGCGGCGCAGGACCTGCTGCGGGCGACCCGGGCCGAACTGGCGGCGCTGGCCACCAACATGGTGGTGGTGGCGACCTACTGGCTGTCGTACGAGTACGTGCGCAATCCGCGCCACTTCAGCGAGCCGGAGGTGGTCGGCGCGGCGCTGGCGCGCGGCTGCTACCAGGTGATGTCGCTGACCGCGCCCTATCTCGTCGGCGACGCGCGGGCATTGTTCGAGAAGCTGGCGGCGCAGTACCTCGAGGGCTGAACAGGAGACCGACGATGGCCAAGGGCTGGGCGAAGTTCCCCTACGCGGACAGGAAGTACCTGCACACGGCGGCATCGCTGAAGAAGGCCTGGGACCGGCTGCACCGCGGCGATGCCGAGCCGCTGCCGAAGGACGCGGCGGTCATCGACGCCTGGATCGCCTTTCACGCCGGCGAGTTCGGCCAGGCGGCCGAGAAGGGCCTGGCCTGCGGCGGCGCCGGCATCACCGCCGCCAACAAGGCGACCGCGATCTACGCCAACTATCTCGAAGAGAACGAGAAGAAGAAGCTGGCGCTGTTCGAGGAGGTGGCGGCGCGCGCCGAACAGCAGCAGGCGGCCGAACCCAGGAATGCCAACGCCTTCTACTGGCAGGCCTATGCGCTCGGCCGCTACGCGCAGGGGATCTCGATCGTCAAGGCGCTGTCGCAGGGCATCGGCACGAAGGTCAAGAGCGCGCTGGAGACCGCCATCAGGCTGGCGCCGAAGCACGCCGACGCCCACATCGCGCTCGCCGCCTACCACGCCGAGGTGATCGACAAGGTGGGGGCGATGATCGGCGGGCTCACCTACGGCGCCAAGAAGGACACGGCGCTGAAGCTGTACGAGACGGCGCTGAAACTCGCGCCCGACTCGGCGATCGCCCGCATCGAGTACGCCAACGGCCTGGTGATGCTCGAAGGCAAGAAGGGGCTGGCGAAGGCCGAGAAGCTGTACGCCGAGGCGGCCGCCTGCGAGCCGCTCGATGCGATGGAGCGGCTCGACGTCGAGCTGGCGAAGGCCGAACTCGAGGACTGAGAAGCCGTGAATAGGCCTACTGCGCGCCCCGATCTTGCGCCTGCGGTGCTCAACGTACGCCTCAGTACGTCTCCGCTCCTCGGCGCAACTTCGCGGCGCTCGCTACGGTCTCTTCACGGCTTCTGACCGTTACGATGGTGCAGCAGCCGCCGGGGAACACCCTCACCTACCGGCAGTCGGGGGTCGACTACAGCCGCATCGACCCGCTGAAGATCCTCGCCCAGCAGGCGGCCGCCGGCACCGCCGGCAACCTGGCTCGGCACGGCCTCGCGGAAGTCGCCGCCTCGCGCGGCGAATCGGCCTACGTGGTCGACTGCGGCGAGTTCTACCTCGCCTCGATCACCGAGTGTCTCGGCACCAAGGCGCTGGTCGCCGATGCCATGCGCGCGGTCACCGGCAGGACGTATTACGACCTCATCGCCCAGGACACGCTGGCGATGGCGATCAACGACCTCGTCACCGTCGGCGCCACGCCGGTGTCGGTGCACGCCTACTGGGCCGCGAGCGGCAGCGACTGGTTCGACGACGCCGAACGCGCCCGCGATCTGGTCGATGGCTGGAAGGCGGCCTGCGATGCCTGCGGCGTCGCCTGGGGCGGCGGCGAGACGCCGGCGCTGGCGGGCGTGGTCGCGCCGGGGAAGATCGACCTCGCCGCCTCCTGCGTCGGCCTGGTCCGGCCGAAGTCGCGGCTGACGCTCGGCGACAGGCTCGCGGCCGGCGATGCCATCGTCCTGCTCGCCTCCAGCGGCATCCACGCCAACGGCGTTTCCCTGGCGCGCAGGCTGGCCGAACGGCTGCCGGACGGTTACGCGGCCAGGCTCGACGACGGTTCGCTGTACGGCGAGGCGCTGCTGGCGCCGACGACGCTCTACTCCCCGGTGACCGAGGCGCTGGCCGCGGCCGGCATCGTGCCGCACTACTGCGTCAACGTCACCGGCCACGGCTGGCGCAAGCTGATGCGCCACCCGGGCCGGTTCACCTACCGCATTGCGACACTGCCGCCGGTGCCGCCGGTGCTGCGCTTCATCGAGGATCGGGCCGGGATCGACAAGCGCGAGGCGTACGGCAACCTCAACATGGGCGCCGGCTTCGCCCTGTTCGTCGCCGCCGCGCAGGCGCAGCGCGCGGTCGAGATCGCCGCCGCGCAGGGCGTGCGCGCCTTCGTCGCCGGAGCCGTCGAGGATGGCGAGCGGCAGGTGGTGATCGAGCCGCTCGATCTCGTCTTCGCCGCCGCCGACCTGCACGTGCGCGCGTAGCTCAGCCCCTGCGCGCGCGCAGGGCCGCCAGTTCGTTGGCCACCAGCGCGCCGAGCACCAGAAGTCCGCCGGCGACCGTGCCCGCGGCAGGCACCTCGCCGGCGCCGAGCCATGCCCACAGCGGCCCCAGGATCACCTCCAGCAGTGCCAGCAGCGAGATCTCCGGCGCCGAGAGATGTCTTGCGGCGACCACCATCAGCATGCACGGCAGGCCGAGCTGAAAGAAACCCAGCAGCGCCAGCAGCGCGATGTCCCGCGGCGCCGCCTGCAGCGGCAGGGCCAGCGGCAGCATGATCGCCGCCGAGATCGCGCCGCCGAGGAACACGGCCGGCACCAGGTCGACGCGGGCGCGCGTTTTCTGCAGCAGGATCAGGTTGATCGCGGCGGCCAGCGGCACCGCCAGCGCCACCAGCATGCCGGCGACGTGATTGCCGCCGGGCAGGACGCCGCCGCCGCGGGCGAACATCCAGGCCATGCCGGCCATGGCGGCGGCGATCGCCACCCAGGTCCGCGCAGGCACCGGCGCGCGCAGCACCAGCCACGCCAGCACGGCGGTGAGCAGCGGCCCGATCGACATCACCAGCAGCGTGTTGGCCACCGAGGTGAGCGTCAGCGCCAGCATGAAGAAGATGAACATCGCCGCCCACAGGCTGCCCGACAGCAGCCCGGTCCAGCCGGTCGCCCACACCGGCCGCAGCCCCTCGCGGCGAACGAGGATGAAGTAGCCGGCGACGGTGAGCGCCGCGAACAGGCTGCGCCAGAAGGTGATCTCGAACCGTCCCTCGGCCTGCATCTCGGGCGACAGGTGGCGGGTGACCACGCCCGCGATCGACCACAGCGCCGCGGCGGCGATCATCAGCGCGATCGCCTGTGCATGGGCGCGCCCGGCCTCGCCGCTCGAGGCGGCGCTGGCGACCTGTGCTTCCGGCCCCTGCGCCGCTGCGCCCGACCTGGCCGCGGTCTCGGCGGCGGCCACCGACGGCGGCTTCACCGCGTCGGCGTTCGCCGCCTCCGCGCCGGCCGGCGCCGCGACCCACTCAGCACTCACCGGCGTTTCGCGCCCGGCTGCC
>CAYLZU010000349.1:0-3608 GCA_964388005.1 uncultured Burkholderiaceae bacterium | reverse complement strand
ACGCGCGTTCAGTGCCGCCTTGGTGCGCGGGCAGGCGAGCCAGACGAGCGCGTTGAACAGGTCGTGCGCGTTGTCGCGTGTCGGCACGCGGCCGGTGGCGGCGATATGCGACTCGTACGCCTCGGCCCCGGCATCGTCGGCGGCGACGAACGCGATCGGCAGCCCCGTCGCGGTGACGACGCCCTCCTCCCGCGCCGCCGCCGACAGCGCCTGCCGCCAGTCGTCGCGTTCGATCAGCGGCCGCAGGCGGCGCAGCGGCGCCAGCCAGGGCGCCCGCCAGTCGATGGCGAGGTGCTTGACCTGCATGCCCGCTCGCCCGCGCGCGCCGGCGCCGTCAGCTCACGAGCCGCCATGGCAGCGTCTCGCCCGCCGCCAGCGGCACCACGGTCGACTCGCCGAACCGAACCTCGGCCGGCAGCGTCCAGGGACGGCGTTCGAGGGTGATCGACCCGTGGTTGCGCGGCAGGCGGTAGAAGTCGGCGCCGCGGAAGCTGGCGAACTCCTCCAGCCTTCCGAGGGCGCCGGCCTCCTCGAACGCCATCGCGTACATCTCGATGGCGCTGGCGGCGGTGAAGCAGCCGGCGCAGCCGCAGGCGTTTTCCTTGTCGCCTTTCGGATGCGGCGCGCTGTCGGTGCCGAGGAAGAAGCGGGCGCTGTCGCCGGTGGCGGCGGCGAGCAGCGCCCGGCGATGGATCTCGCGCTTGAGCACCGGCAGGCAGTAGAAATGCGGCCGCACGCCGGCGCGGCCGTCGGCGGTCAGGAACAGGGCGTTGCGGTTGTACAGCAGGTGGTGCGCGGTGATGGTGGCGGCGATCCGCCCCTCCGCCTCGGCGACATACTGCGCCGCATGGCGGGTGGTGATGTGCTCCAGCACCACCCGCAGGCCGGGGAAGCTTCGCCGCAGCGGGATCAGCACCTCGTCGATGAAGCGGCTCTCGCGGTCGAAGACGTCGACGTCGGCGCGCGTGACTTCGCCGTGGACCAGCAGCGGCAGGTCCTCGCGCTGCATCGTCTCCAGGGCCACCTTGCAGCGGCGGATGTCGGTGACGCCGGAGTCGGAGTTGGTCGTCGCCCCGGCCGGGTACAGCTTCACGCCGTGCACGATGCCGCTGGCGCGGGCGGCGCGGATTTCCTCGGCGCCGGTGTTGTCGGTCAGGTACAGCGTCATCAGCGGCTCGAACGCCATGCCGGCCGGAAGCGCGGCGACGATGCGATCGCGATACGCCGCCGCCTGCATCACCGTCGCCACCGGTGGCCTGAGGTTGGGCATCACGATCGCGCGCGCGAACTGCCGCGCGGTATGCGGCAGCACGTCGGCCATCGCCGCACCGTCGCGCAGGTGCAGGTGCCAGTCGTCGGGCCGGGTCAGGGTGATGGATCGAATCGAAGCCATGCGCCGATTATCGCGGCATGCGGCGGGCGCGGCGGCGCGGCCGTGTTCCCGGCGACGCCGCGCTCGGAGCCGTCGCCGATGCCGCGCGGCCGCGAGGCCACTGGCCGCCCGAGGCGGCGGCACCGTCGGTAGCATCGCGGCGGATGAAACGCCGCCGCTTCCTGCTCGCGCTCGCCGCCTGCGCCGCGCCGCGATGGCTCGCGGCCGCGACGCCGCCGCTGCCGCGCTTCGCTTCGGTGCCGGGCGGCGTGGCGCGCGTCGCGCTCGGCCCGGCGCCGGCGCCGCCCCGCGTCGAAGTCGACGGCCGACGCGTGCTCGTCGTCGGCGCGCCGGCGGGGTGGCTGGCGGCAGTCGGCATCGACCTCCACGCCAGGCCGGGAACGGACATCGTCCTGCGGGTGCATGGCGAGACCGGCAGCCGCGAAGTCGCGCTGCGCGTGCGGCCGAAGCAGTACGCGGTTCAGCGCCTGACGGTGGCGCCGAAGCACGTGCAACTGTCGCCCGAGGACCTCGCCCGCCACGAGCGCGAGCGCGCGCACCTGCAACAGGTGCTGCGACACTGGTCGGAGGCGACGCCGCCGACGTTGCGGCTGCTGGCGCCGGTGGCGGGACGGCACTCGTCGTCGTTCGGCCTGCGCCGGGTGTTCAACGACGAGGCGCGCAATCCGCACTCCGGCATGGACATCGCCGCGCCGACCGGAACACGGGTAGCCTGCGCGGCACCGGGCGAGGTGATCGACACCGGCGAGTACTTCTTCAACGGCTGCACGGTGATCGTCGATCACGGACAGGGTTTCCTGACCCTGTACTGCCACCTCGACGCGATCGGCACCGCCACCGGCGCGCGGCTGGCGGCGGGCGATCGGCTCGGCACGGTGGGCGCCACCGGCCGGGTCACCGGGCCGCACCTGCACTTCGGCGTCTATCTCAACGCCGCCGCGGTCGACCCGGCGCTGTTCCTGCCGCCGGCAAAAGCCGGCTGAAACGCCACCACGCTTCCGGTCACTCCGGCACCGGAAGGGCCGTGCCGCGCTTGACTTCCTTCAGCGAGAAGCTGGAGTACATCTCCTTCACGCCCGGCAGGGCGCGGATGGTTTCGCGCGCGAAACGGCCGAAGGCCTCGAGGTCGGGAGCGACCACGTGCAGCAGGAAGTCATAGCGCCCGGACACGTTGTGGCAGGCAAGGATCTGCGGAATCGCCCGCACCGCGTCTTCGAAGGCGCGGCCTGCCGCCGGCGTGTGCTTCTCCAGCATCACGCTGACGAAGGCCGTGACGCCATAGCCGAGGCGCGCCGGATCGAGTTCGGCGCGATAGCCGCGGATGTAGCCGCCCTCCTCCAGCCGGCGCACGCGGCGCCAGCAAGGCGAGGTCGTCAGGGCAACCTGTTCCGCCAGTTCGGTGGCGCTCACCCGCGCATCGGCCTGCAGCAGGCGCAGCAGCGCACGGTCGGTGCGGTCCAGCGGCGCATCGAGCAAAGGCATTTCTTGCACTTGACTATCAGAACGATTTCTTTGCCTGCTTTTCGACATATCGGCACCAGAAACGCAAAAAGCGATCACGTGGCGCAATCTAGCATCTCCACTGTCCCGGCCCTGCGCCGGTCTTTGCGGAAACCGCCATGAACCCTGCTGCCCGTACCGGCTTCGCCACCCGCGCCATTCACCACGGCTACGACCCGCTCGACCATCAGGGCGCCCTCGTCCCGCCGCTGCACCTGTCGGCGACCTTCGCCTTTCCCGACACCGAGGACGGCATGCGCCGCTTCACCGGCGAGGCGGGCGGCTACATCTACACCCGCATCGCCAATCCGACGCTGGCGCTGCTCGAAGCGCGTCTGGCGTCGCTCGAATCCGGCGCCGCCGCGGTGGTGTTCGGCTCCGGCATGGGGGCGATCACCGCCACGCTGTGGACGCTGTTGTCTCCCGGCGACGAAGTGCTGGTCGACACGACGCTCTATGGCTGCACCTTCGCCTTCATGCACCACGGCCTGTCCCGCTTCGGCGTCACGATCCGCCATGCCGACCTGACCGACACGGGCGCAATCGATGAACTGATCGGCCCGCGCACCAGGCTGGTCTACTTCGAGTCGCCGGCCAATCCGAACATGCGCCTGGTCGACATCGAGGCGGTGAGCCGCGCCGCGCGCCGTCGCGGCGTGCCGGTCGCGGTCGACAACACCTATTGCAGCCCGTACTTGCAGCGGCCGCTTGAACT
>CAYLZU010000348.1:0-3612 GCA_964388005.1 uncultured Burkholderiaceae bacterium | reverse complement strand
GTTGAAGTTGAAGGGCGTTTTGCCGGGGTGGGGCGGGGTAATGGGGAAGTAGTGGTAGCCGTTGTTGTTTGTTTTGTTCGGCGGCATCCGGGGGTACGGGTGGCCGATTAAACCGGGGTAAGCGACGTAGCGGCGCGGCATCCGGTTGAAGTCCCAGATGATCGGCAGCGCACCGGGGCCCTCCTTGAAGTACGACAGCGTCGAACGCGGGTCTCGCTCGGCCATGACCATCGCCCGCCGGTCCTCGTCGAACGGGTACAGCAGCCGCCCGGCGATTTCGAGCACGATCAACAGCAGCGTGACCGGGACGAGGCTGAAGGCGATGGTCTTGAACCGGGATGTCACTTTATGGGGTTCCAGTCGAAGTCGATCGTGATCCGTGGGTCTGCTGCCCTCCATCACGAGGGCACGAAAACTAGTCGAGCTCCTTCTTGCCGCCCTTTTCGGGCGAAGAGAACACGACCACGCCCATGCCATCGACGATGCCGACGCTGTCGGGACTTGGCCAGACGCCGCTGCGGGCGGCGAATTCGAGCACCCTGGGCATCGACGCGCCGGCGCGCACGAAGCGCGCTTCGTCCCGCATCAGCTGGGCAAGCAGGCTCATGTGCTTCGGGGCCATGAACTCGTTGGCGACTCCGGTGGCCGGCAGGAAGGGAAAGTCCGACGGCATGTCGTACCTGCCCACGACCGCCACTGTGCGGCCGTCCCAGTTCCGCTCGGGAAGCGCGCGCAGCCGCGCCAGCACCTGCGTCAGCGTCGTGTAGTGCGCCAGCGTGTTCATGTGGTTGACGGTCGAGATCCAGTTGCACTGCATGACGTATCCGCCGACCAGCAGTGTTACCGCGATCACGGCGCCGTTGCGCACCAGTGTGCTGCCGCCGCGAACCAGCAGCAGCGCCGCCGCTGCGACCAGCAGCGCATAGGCGGTCAGCGTCAGCGTGTGGAAGTTGCCGTGCGGATGCAGGAACTGCATCACGCGGGGGGATGCCAGAGCCAATCCGAGCAGGCCGAGCGCGGCCGCCTTGGCGAGCGGGCCGCGCGGGATCAGCACGCAGCCGAGCGCCGCGCCGGCGAGCAGCAGCGCGTGCAGGGCCTTCAGGGGTTGCGGCAGATAGGTCTCCGGCCAGAATAAGAAGGCGCGCGAGCCGCGCAACACTTCGGCAGCCGCCAGCGACAGGTGCAGCCCACCGTCGATCCGGCTGCGCAGGCTGAACGCCTTGTCGGCACCTTGTGCCGAGTCGAACGGAATGTCGAACGAAGACACTGCCAGGACGTGCAGGACGCCGCCGACGGTCACGGCCACCAGGGCGGCGAGCGCGGCGCGGAACAGGGTGCGCAGCGCGGCGCGGTCGAGTGGCTCCCCGAAAGTGACTTGCGCCAGCAGCCAGAGCAGGAAGATCGTCGCGGCGTGAGCCAGCACCGCTTGGTAGATCGAGAAGGCGGCAAAGAACAGCAGCGCCGCCAGCAGCGTCGACAGCGCCCGTGTGCGCGCCGCCAGCACGACCGCGGTCGCCGCAAGAAGATGCGCCAGCGGGTAGGCGACCATCGCCGAGTTGTACTGGTAGATGTGCGCCATGTACGGGAAGACGCAGACGATCGCCGCCACCACGGCGATGTCGAGTGTCCGGCGCGCGCCCCAGAAGTGCGCGACCAGCACGCCGTAGAGGCACATCAACGCGAGGCCGATGGCGAGGTGCAGGAACGGAGCGAACTGCCCCTGTTGGCCATAAAAGAACAGCCAGGCGTGCAGGAACCGGCCGAGGTAGTAGCCGACCACCGGCTTGCCCACCATCAGGTGGTTGAGATCGTCGTGGTGCAGCGTCAGGTTGGTCATCTCGAAGCCGAACGCGAGCATGCTCACGCAAGCGGCGACGAGGAAGGCGCGCCTGTGCGCCGGGTCGATGCGTGCCCACCAGCCCGCAAGCAGCTGCTCGGCAGGCACGCGCGCCAGAACAGTCATCGGTTCTCGCCGGAGGTTACGGCGGCCAGTGGCGCCGCCGCGTCCCTGCCGCCTCTGGCGCAGGCCGTGGCGCCGGTGTCCACACCGAGCCGCGCGCAGATGCCGCGGGCAATCTGCCGATATTCGAGCGACGGACGCATTCCGAGGATGTTCTCGCGCATGTGGCGGATCGTGTGTTCGGGCAGGGTCACGATGCGCTCGATCGCCTCGGGCCAGTCACCGTCACGCACTGCGATGCAGTTGTAGCCGTCGGCCAGTTCGATTCCGTAAAGGTCGAGTTCGCCGGCGCCGAGCACCGGAATGCTGCCTCGGAGCATCGCCTCCAACGGCCGGTGGGTGACCAGCGAGTAGCCGCGCGGGCACAGCGTGAAGTCGGAGCGGCTGAGCATGGCCACGAACTCGGTCGGCGGCAGGCCCGCGGGTTTCGCGTCGGAGTACTCGTGCCAGTACATCGTCTTGCCGGGGCGGACGACGCTCGGCTCTTCGCCCGGGCCGTGAAACTGCGCGCGGACGGCGTCCAGCACCGCCTTGCGCGAAGCCGGATCCTGGCTGCCCAGGAAGTTGGCGAGGATCGGCCGTACCGTCGGCGCGTCCCAGTCCTGCGCGTGCATGGCGGCGAAGTGATCTTCGCGGTGCAGAAAGTGCGAGTGCACGTCGAAGCCTATCGCCTGCCGCGGCCGAAGCAGGCCATGCATGTCGCGCGGGTGAAACCCGTCCTTGTACAGCACCCGGTCGACGCGGCGCAGCCGGCCGCCCAGATGGCGCAGTTCAAGCCACTGCAGCTTGACAGCGTCGCGCCAGCCGCGGTTACGGTCGCCGGCGCTGATCAGTGTGATTGCCCTTGACCGCCCCGCCAGCAGCGGGAGGTCGCGCACGGCCTCGGCCGGTCGCGGGTGCATCTGCACGATCAGCCGGTCGATCGAGTCCGGCAGCCGCCCCTGGTCGCGGCCGAGGATGCGAACGCCGTCGAGCGCGGCCAGCCGCGACTGGTTGTAGGTGTGTGGGCGTACGCCGTGCTCCGGATCGACGACCCAGACCGCCACCTCGTGACCGAATTCGCGTAGCGCCCGGCAGACGGTGTAGGTGAGCGAATCGGTGCGGAAGACGAGGTACCAGAGGTTCATGAGGGTCGATTCACGATCGGCGTTCAGGCCGGCTGCCGCGTTGAGATGTGCAGCCCCTTCACGACCAGCGGGGCGCTGTTGTAGGTCGGCTCAGTGCCAGTCGCCGGATCGACGGCGCGCCGCTCCGCGAGTGCGAGCAGCGCGTGGCCGGCGGCGCAGCGCCACTCTGCTACGGCGCCGAACTCGGTGGCAGCCTCGGGCGCGTCAAGCAGGCGACACAGCGCCAGCGAGCGGCTGCCATCGTCGCCGGCGGCGGGCGACGCTGACGCAGCGCCCTCGGCCGCGAGGTCCGGCAGCCGCACCGCGGCTGCACCATTCGTGCGCCGGAACGCGCCCCTGCGGATGCGCCCGAACCACGTCGTGTCCAGCGCCGGAGCGTGCACGACGCCGTAGATCGGGCGGCCGTCCTCGACCAGCGCGATGTTCACCGAGAACTCCGGGCGGCCAGCGGCGAAGGCCTCTCTGCCGTCGAGCGGATCGACCAGCCAAGCATGGTTCCAAAGCCGCCGCACGACGTGGGGCGGC
>CAYLZU010000347.1:0-3642 GCA_964388005.1 uncultured Burkholderiaceae bacterium | reverse complement strand
GCCGACCAGGCTGGAGATGTCCTGCGTGTTCTCGTCGCCGGGCTCGGTCTTGACGATGCCGATCTGGTTCAGCACCGACGGCATCACCCGCACGACGCGGAACTTGGTGAGGTCGCCCCGGTACTCCTGCAGCCGCTTCAGCGCCCACGGGCTGGCGATGCCCGACAGGGCCCGGCGCGGGATGCCGTAGCGGTCCTCGAGCTGGGCGCCGTGCTTGGCTGGGTCGAAAAGGCCGAGCGGCGATTCCAGCAGCGGCGAGATGCGACCCGACTCGCTGTCCTTGAGGGCGTAGATCGGGAACTGCTCGCACAGCTTCTTGATCTTTTCCGCGAGCGACGACTTGCCGCCGCCGACCGGCCCGAGCAGGTACAGCACCTGCTTGCGTTCCTCCAGCCCCTGCGCCGCGTGCAGGAAGTACGCGTACAGCGCCATCAGCGTGTCTTCCATGCCGTGGAACTCGGCGAAGGTGTCCCAGGTCTGAATGACGCGGTTCTGGAAGATGCGCGACAGCCTCGGATCCTCGGCGGTGTTCAGCAGCCGGGGCTTGCCGATCGCCTCCAGCACGCACTCATGCGCCGACGCGTAGGCCATGCGGTCGGAGCGGCAGTAGTCGAGGAACTCCTCCAGCCCCATTTCTTCGTCCTGCGCGCGGACGAAGTTGTCGCGGAAGTCGGAAAAGAAACCGGTCGGTGGACTCATTGAACCTCCTGTCGTCACCGCTTGCGCACGCCCATCTTCGCAGGAAACGGATCACCACGGACCGCGGATGACCGCACGCATCTGTACAGTCGTTACGCTAAGACAATTCTGCGCCGCAATCGATTCGTTTTCACAGGGGAATTGTTGTCCTAGACCATCCGTCGGCCCTGTCGTTCCGCGGCATTGCGCCGAAGAGCCGGACGGCCCGGTCAGCCGTAGCGGCGAGGCTCGATCCAGCCCATCCAGTAGCTGAACCAGATGAACAGCAGCAGAAGCACCGACAGCGCGACCCGAACGGTCAGGGCATTGACGGTGCGATTGGTGGTTCCGCGGTCGCGCAGCAGGAACAGCAGCGCCGATCCGAGGGCAACGAGAATGCCGGCAAAGGCGACGGCGATGACGGCTTTCATCGCGGACAGCGTGACATCACTCGCCCATTATCGCAGCGTCACGACAGCGGTGCGGCGATGATCGCGGCTCGTCGCCTGGTCGCCGCCGCGGCGGCGGTCGCTTCGATCGCGCTCGCGGTGTCGCTCGGCAACTGGCAGCTGCGCCGCGCCGACGAGAAACTGGCGCTGCAGTCACAGTGGGACCGCGCCGAGCAGGCTGCGCCGGCGGCGATCACCGGAGCCGATGTCGCCGACGTGGGGCGACGCTTGCCGCTGCGGGTCGTCGTGCGCGGGCGCTTCCTGCCCGGATACGACGTATGGCTCGATAACCGGCAGATGGACGGCAGGGCCGGACTGATGCTGGTTGCGCCGCTGAGGCTGGACGACGGAGCGGTGGTCCTGGTGAACCGCGGTTTTGCGGCGCGGGATCCGAATGACCGCGGCCGTCTGCCCGAGGTCGTGTCACCGGCCGGCGATGTCACGGTCGAAGGCTTGGCCCTGACGCAGACCACGCGCGTGCTTCGGCTCGGCGAGGACGCGCCGGTCAGCGCCGCGCGGCCGTTCGTTTGGCAGAATCTCGATTACGACGCCTTCGAGCGCGCCACCGGTCTGGCGGTCGCGCGTTGGGTGGTTCAGCAGACCGGCGGCCCCGAAGACGGGCTGTCGCGCAACTGGCCGCGGCTGACCGCCGGCGTGGACAAGCACCGCGGGTATGCGGTGCAGTGGTTCGCGCTGGCCGCCCTGATCGCGGCATTGACGATGATTCTCGGTGCGCGCGCGCTGCGCCGAGCGACCCCCGCCGCTGTTTCCCATGAGTGAATCGAGCCTTTCAGCCGCGGCGCCTTCGCACTGGCGGCGCTATCGGCCGCTCTATCTGCTGCTGGCGGTGTGCTTGGCGCCGGTCATCGCCTCCTACACCGCCTACTATCTGCTGCCGCCGGGGGGCCGCACCAACTACGGGACGCTGATCGAGCCGCAGCGTCCGCTGCCGGTGCTGGATTTGCGCCGCCTCGACGGCAGCGCCGTTCCGGCGGCGAGCCTGCGCGGCTCCTGGACGATGGTCCAGGTCGACGCCGGCGGCTGCGATGCCGCCTGCGAGAAGAAACTGTGGAAGATGCGGCAGGTGCGGCTGACGACCGGCCGCGACGCCGACCGTGTGCAGCGGCTCTGGCTGATCGTCGACGACGCGCCGCTGGCGACGATGCTGATGCGCGAGTACGACGGCACGCTGCTGCTGCGGGCCCGTCGGCACGAGGTTGCCGCCTACCTGCCGGTCGCGGACGAGCCGTCGGCAACGCTTGCCGACCACATCTGGCTGATCGATCCGCTCGGCAATCTGATGATGCGCTGGCCCAGGGATGCCGATCCCAGCAGGATGAAGAAAGACCTCGGCAAGCTGCTCAAGGCCTCCGGGATCGGGTGAGACCATGGAGGCGACGGCGCTCGCCTGGCTGGCGGCGAAAGCGGTGGCCATCGCGGCGTTGCCGCTCGCATACGTGCTGCTGTCGAAGGATCCGCACAAGCATCGGAAGCTGGCGTGGGTGACGGCGTTCCTGACGCTGGATCTGGTGATGTTCGGCTCCTTCACCCGGCTCACCGACTCCGGCCTCGGCTGCCCGGACTGGCCCGGGTGCTACGGACACTCGAACCCGCTGTCGGCCGGCGAGCAGATTCGTGCCGCCGAGACGGCGCTGTCGTCTGGCCCGGTGACGATGACCAAGGCGTGGATCGAGATGCTGCACCGCTACTTCGCGATGGCGGTCGGGTTCCTGATCATCGTGCTGACCGTGCTTGCCTGGCGCCGCTGGCAGCGATCACGCAGGGGCTCGCCGTGGCTCGCCACCGCCACGCTCGCAGCCGTATGCCTGCAGGGCGCCTTCGGCGCGCTGACGGTGACCATGAAGCTGCAGCCCGCCATCGTCACCCTGCATCTGCTCGGTGGCGTCGGCCTGCTGGCGCTGCTGGTCTGGCTGGCGTCGCGCGACTCGCCGGTTGTTCTCGTCGACTCCCGGGCGGCGGCATATCGTCCGCTCGCGGCGGCGGCAGGGCTGCTGCTGGTGGCGCAGATCGCCCTTGGCGGCTGGGTCAGCACCAACTATGCCGTGCTCGCCTGCCCGGACTTCCCCTTGTGCCAGGGACGGGTCATGCCGGGCGACATGGACTTCGCCGCCGGCTTCACACTGTGGCGCGACCTCGGCATGACCAGCGACGGCACGCCGATTCCGTTTCAGGCGCTGGTGGCGATCCACTGGACGCACCGAACTTTCGCCTACCTCGTCCTCGCCGTTCTCGGCGTGCTGGCATGGCGGCTCTGGCCGCTGGCCGGTGTCTCGCATCTGGCCCGGGCGCTGGCTGCGGTCCTGGCGCTGCAGTTCCTGACCGGGCTGTCGAACGTGGTGCTGGCCTGGCCGCTGCTGCTGGCGGTGCTGCACAACGGCGGCGCGGCGGTGCTGGTGGCGCTGATGGTCGCAATCGGCCTCCGCCTTGCAGCCGCCGGGGCCACGACGCCTGCGCCCAAGGAGATTTCGTCGGTCATTGCAGCCGGCTAGAATCC
>CAYLZU010000346.1:0-3647 GCA_964388005.1 uncultured Burkholderiaceae bacterium | reverse complement strand
GGGGCGCACGAAGGCGGCCGGTCGGCACGGCTTTCGGCCGCGGTTTCAGGCCGCGCCGAACCGGCCCCGCTCCTGCATCAGGGCTTCTTCACCCAGGCGACGCACCAGCCGTTGGGGCTGATCTCGGTGTCGCCGGGAATGACCTTGCAGCCGCCGGGATCCTTGGCGGTCTTGCCAGGCACGAACTGCAGGCAGTTGCTGCACTGATTGGACCCGCTGGGTTTGTCCTGATACTTCAGCGCCTGGCGCGTACCCGCGTTCTGGGCCGCGCCGGCACGGGAAGTCAGGGTCATCAACGGCGCCGCAAGCACGGCGCCGGCGGTCAGTTTCAGCCAGATACGTCTCGATGAACTCGGCATCGGGTTCTCCTTGTCGTGGATCGGTGATGAAGACGCCGGCCCCACTCCCTCGGGTCGCGGCGCGCGATCCTAACGCGCGGATCGCATCCGCATAACGAAACCGCAATCGCCGGGTTGACTCCGAGGCCGTGAATGAGGCGGCTGCGCGTCGCGATCGCGCGCCTGCGGCTCGCCGCGGCACGACTCCGTGCGGGTCCGCTGCCGCGGCAGGCCTGCCTTCGCGGGGGCAGTCTCTCGGGGCGCTGGCGATGACTTCCGCACAGTCTCGTCGGCCGCCACTGCGGCAACCTTGCGCGCCGAAGGCGGCTGCGGTCGCTCTCAGGCCGGGGCCAGCCGCTCGTGCCGTGGCAGGCCGAGTCGCCGCCAGAGCTCGAGCGTGGCTTCGGCCTGATTCATGGTGTAGAAGTGCAGCCCCGGGCTGCCCGCCGCCAGCAGCTGGTCGCAGAGATCGGTGACGACGTCGAGGCCGAACGCGCGGATCGATGCCCGGTCGTCGCCGAAACTCGCCAGCTTCAGCCGGACCCAGCGCGGAATCTCGGCGCCGCAGGCGTCGGAAAATCGCGCCAGCTGGGCAAAGTTGGTGATCGGCATGATGCCCGGCACGATCGGCACCGTGCAGCCTTCGCGCTCCGCTTCCTCGACGAAGCGGAAGTAGGCATCCGAGTTGTAGAAGTACTGGGTGATCGCCGAGTCGGCGCCGGCGCGGACCTTGCGCACGAAGTTGGCGAGATCCTCGGCCGGCGAGCGCGCCTGCGGGTGGTACTCGGGGTAGGCGGCGACCTCGATGTGGAACCAGTCGCCGGTCTCGGCGCGGATGAACGCCACCAGTTCGTTGGCGTAGGCGAAGTCGCCGGCGCCGCCGGCCGCGCCCGAGGGCATGTCGCCGCGCAGGGCCACCAGGCGCCTCACGCCGGCGTCGCGGTAGCCGTGCAGCAGCTGCGCCACCTGCGTGCGGGTCGTGCCCATGCACGAGATGTGCGGCGCCACCGGCAGGCCGGCACGGTGCATCTCCATCACCGTGTTCCAGGTGCCCTCCTTGGTCGAGCCGCCGGCACCGAAGGTCACCGAGAAGAAAGCCGGCTCGACCGCCGCCAGTTGCGCGCGCACCAGGCGCAGCTTTACGGCGCCCTCCTCGCTCTTGGGCGGGAAGAACTCGAAGCTGAAGGTGCGCTGGCTCACCGCGGTCGCTCCGGCGGCAGCAGGGACGAGAAGGCCCACGTGAGGACGCTGTAGACGAGCGCGCCGGCCACGCCCCACCAGAAACCGTCGACGCGAAAGCCGGGCAGCAGCGAACCCACCCCCCAGAACAGCAGGCCGTTGAGCACCAGCAGGAACAGGCCGAGCGTGAGCACGGTGACCGGCAGGGTGAGCACGATCAACACCGGCTTGATCACCGCATTGACCAGGCCGAGCACGATGGCGGCGATGAAGGCCGTGATCTCGTCCTTCACCGTCACCCCGGGCAGCAGCAGCGTCACCAGCCACAGCGCCACGGCATTCAGGATCCACACCAGCAGGACTCGCATCGACTCCACCCTTTCAGCGCGTGCCTTCGACGTACGGCTTCAGCGCCGCATGGATGGTGGCGTTCACCGGCGCCGAGAGTCCTGCCGCCTGCGCCATGCGCGCCACCGCGCCGGCCAGCCAGGGCGCTTCGAGCCGGTTGCCGGCGGTCAGGTCGTTGAGCATCGACGAGCGCATCGCCGCCGGCAGGCCGTCGACGAACGACAACTGGCGCTCGACGAAGCCGCTGTCGAAAGCCACGCCGTGAACCGCGGCAACGGCCACCGTTTCGCGCATCGCGGCGACGAGCGCCGCGCGCAGGTCGGGGTCGTCGCGGATGACGCCGATCGGCTGCCGCGCCAGGGCCGTCGTGCCCGACAACGCCACCAGGAAGACGAACTTCTCCCACAGGGCGCGGTTGATGTCGGGCACGAGCTCGATGTCGATGCCGGCCGCCCGGCCGGCATCGACGAACGCCTGCACCGCCGCCGTCGGGCCGCCGGCGAAGGCGCCGACGCGCAGCTTGGCCATCCTGCCGTGGTGGCTGATCACGCCCGGTTCGCGGATCACCGCCGCGATCTGCGCCACACCGCCGGCCACCCGCTGGGCGCCGAGGGCGCGCGTCAGGATCGTGTGGCTGTCGACACCGTTCTGGAACGGGATGACGATGCCGCCGGCGGCGAGCAGCGGCTCGACCTGCGGCGCCGCCGCCTCGACGTCCCACAGCTTGACGCAGAACATCACCACGTCGACCGGCGCCAGTTCGGCCGGGTGGTCGGTCGCCGTCACCGGCAGCGCCTGCACCGGGCCAACCTCGCTTTCGATCGTGAGTCCGTAGCCACGCAGCGCGGCCAGGTGGCGGCCGCGGGCGATGAAGGCGACGTCGTGCCCGGCCCTGGCGAACTGGGCGCCGAAATAGCCGCCGACGCCGCCGGCTCCCATCACTGCGATTCGCATCCGCTTCTCCTGCTACGCCCGCCACGTGCCGTCGACCAGCACGGTCCGGTAGCCGTCGGGGCCTTCGAAGGTCGTGCCGCAGCGGTCCCAGTACGGATTGTTCGACGGTACCGCGGCGTGGCCCGCAGCGCGCAGGCGCGACACGCGCGCCCGGTAGGCTGCCGAGTCGGGCTCGTACAGCACGACGAGGTCTTCGGGCGACGGCTTCGCCACCGCGGCGCCGTGTTCGACCGCCAGTTCAAGCTGCCAGCCCGCTCCCGGCACGCCGACGATCAGGCCGTCGAAACCGTCGTGGTCGGCGAACTCGGCCAGCACCACGAGGCCGAGCCCGTCGCAATAGAAGCGGCGCGCCTGCCCGAGGTCCGAGCAGGCGCGCGCCACGCGCAGCACGGGCGCGGCCATCGCTCTAGTAGCGGTAGTGCTCCGGCTTGTACGGGCCTTCCTTGGCAACGCCGATGTACCGAGCCTGGGCCTCGGTCAGTTCGGTCAGCTGCGCGCCGAGCTTTTTCAGCTGCAGGCGGGCCACCTTTTCGTCGAGATGCTTGGGCAGCACGTAGACGCCGACCGGGTACTTCGCCGTCTGCGTGAACAGTTCGATCTGCGCGATCACCTGGTTGGCGAACGAACTGGACATCACGTAGCTCGGATGCCCGGTGCCGCAGCCCAGGTTCACCAGCCGGCCCTCGGCGAGCAGGATGATGCGCTTGCCGTTCGGGAAGATGACGTGGTCGACCTGCGGCTTGATGTTCTCCCACTTGTACTGCTTCAGGCTCGCGACGTCGATCTCGTTGTCGAAGTGGCCGATGTTGCAGACGATCGCCTGGTCCT
>CAYLZU010000345.1:0-3659 GCA_964388005.1 uncultured Burkholderiaceae bacterium | reverse complement strand
GGCCGCATGTGCGGAAACAGGATCACGTCGCGGATGCTCGGCGCGTCGGTGAGCAGCATGACGAAGCGGTCGACGCCGACGCCGCAGCCGGCGGCGGGCGGCATGCCGTATTCCAGCGCCCGCACGTAATCGGCGTCGTAGTACATCGCCTCCTCGTCGCCGGCGGCGCGCGCTCGCACCTGTTCCATGAAGCGGGCGGCCTGGTCCTCGGGGTCGTTCAGCTCCGAGAAGCCGTTGGCCATCTCGCGCCCGGCGATGAACAGTTCGAAGCGCTCGGTGATCGCCGGCCGCGTGTCCGAGGCCCGCGCCAGCGGCGAAACCTCGACCGGGTAGTCGATGATGTAGGTGGGCTGTACCAGCTTGTGCTCGGCGACCTGCTCGAACAGCCCCAGTTGCAGCGCCCCCAGCCCGGCTTCCTCGGCGTGCGTGCTGCCCATGGCGCGCAATTCGCCGTGCAGGAAGTCGCGGTCGGCGAGCTGGCTGTCGCTGTACTTCGGCGCATGCAGCTTTACCGCCTCGACGATGGTCAGGCGTGGGAACGGCTTCGACAGGTCGATCGTCTCGCCCTGGTAGGTGAGCACTGCCGAGCCGGTGGCGCGCACCGCGGTCTCGCGCAGCAGCGCTTCGGTGAAGTCCATCATCCACCGCACCTCGTGATAGGCGGCGTAGAACTCCAGCATCGTGAACTCGGGGTTGTGGCGCGGCGACAGGCCCTCGTTGCGGAAGTTGCGGTTGATCTCGAACACCCGCTCGAAGCCGCCGACCACCAGCCGCTTCAGAAACAGCTCCGGCGCGATGCGCAGGAACATGTCGATGTCGAGCGCGTTGTGGTGGGTGACGAAGGGCTTGGCCGCGGCGCCGCCGGGAATCACCTGCAGCATCGGCGTCTCGACTTCGAGAAAGCCCTGCTCGACCATGAACGTGCGGATCGCCGCGATGGCGCGGCTGCGGACGACGAAGGCCTGCCGCGTCTCCTCGTTCATGATCAGGTCGACGTAGCGCTGCCGGTAGCGCAGTTCGCGGTCTTCCAGGCCGTGAAACTTGTCCGGCAGCGGCCGCAGCGACTTCACCAGCAGGCGCAGCGTCCGGCAGCGCACCGACAGTTCGCCCTTGTTGGTGCGAAAGAGCAACCCCTCGGCGGCGACGATGTCGCCGATGTCCCAGCGCTTGAACTCCTCGTAGGTCTCGGCGCCGACATCGTCGGGCGTGACGAAGAACTGGATCCTGCCCGAGCCGTCGGCGACGGTGGCGAAGCTCGCCTTGCCCATCACCCGCTTGAGCATCATGCGGCCGGCGAGCTTCACCTCGACGTTGGCTGCGGCGACTTCGTCGCGGTCGAGCGCGCCGTACTTCGCGTGCAGGTCGCCGGCGTGGTGGGTGCGCACGAAGTCGTTGGGGAACGCCGGCCCCATCTGGCGCAGGCGTGCCAGCTTGGCGCGGCGCTCGGCGACGATCTGGTTTTCCGCGACCGCAGCGGCCGGGGTCGTTTCACT
This sequence comes from uncultured Burkholderiaceae bacterium, assembly GCA_964388005.1. Lineage (GTDB taxonomy): Bacteria > Pseudomonadota > Gammaproteobacteria > Burkholderiales > Burkholderiaceae_F > JADJWR01. Next base: position 2,166 of record CAYLZU010000345.1, on the reverse strand, counting down.
GTTCATCGGGGGTGTCCGAAGTAGGCGACCGTCATCCCAAGCTCGTGCGCCGCACGCGAAAGGACCAGGTCTGCGGTGGCGATTGACCCGGCGCGGTGCGCCATCGCGGTGGCGAGGTGAAGCGCGTCGAGTGTGCGCAGCGGTGTCGCGAGCCGCGCGATCAGAGCGTCGGCGGCGAGGGCCTGGGCGTCGGCGAGCGGCAGCAGCGTGAAGGCGCCACCCTCGACGTCGGCGGAGAAGCGTTCGAGCACGTCTGCCGCGGTGGCGGCGTCAAGATCTCCGCCCCGGCTGCGGCGATTCACGGCGCAGCGGAACTCCAGCCAGCCAAGCCGCGAGAATGCCAGCGCGGGCTGCCGCTCGATCCAGTCGGCGACGTCCTCCGAGCCCGGCTCGGACACGTACCATTTCAGCAAGGCCGAAGTGTCCACATAGCCGAACGGTTCAGCCACGGCCGTCGCGGTCCTCGCGCACCAGAACTTCCGACGGCACGGACTGCCTGGTCTGCTTTGCGCGGAAGGCGGCGAGTTCCTTGCCCCGCTGCGCCCGCAGCTGCTGCTGGGTGAGCGCCGTCAGCGGCAGCACGCGGGCGAACGGCTTGCCATGGTGAGTAAGGATGACCTCGCCTTCCTTCTCGAGCGTTTCCTTCAGCACTTCGTAACGCTGCCGTACTTCCCGGATGCCGAGAGTTTTCATCGCCGCCTCCAATGTGTCACCTTGAATGAATTGTGACACATTGGAGGCGGCATGAGCCCGCCGGGCCGCCCCAAGGGCGAATCCCTGAGCGCGCAGCGCGAAGGTAGTCCACTGAGCGGGCCTTGCTGTCCCAGCTGCGAAGCCTTCGAGCGCGAGCCAGAAGGCGCGCCCGTGAGCGCGGCGGGTAGCCCGACGCGCTCGGCCCGGAGCGCGCAGCGCGGGCAGTCCGGCAGCAGGCTAGGCGTCGCGAACGTCGGCGACTGGGCTGGCGCCGAAGTCCGGCCGTGCCAGGTAGGCGAGCACGCGCGTCGCCGCCTCGTCGGCGCTGGCGAGCTGGCCGCTGTCCTTCATTTCAACGAAGTGCGGCAGGGCGGGGAAACTCGCGGCGTCGGCGGCGCGCACCTGCGCCTGCATGTCGGTGTCGATGACACCGGGCGCCAGCGACACCACCTTGGCGCCGTTTGGCCGCAGGGCCTCGTCCGCGGCCATGACGCGGGAGAAGTGATCGAGGCCGGCCTTGACCGCGCAGTAGATCGCCCAGCCGGGCAGTTCGCGCCGGCCGGCGCCGGAGGAAATGTTCAGCACCCTGCGCGCGATGCCCCAGCCGTCGGTTGCGCGCAGGAAGGCGGCGGCGAGCAACGCCGGCGTCTCCAGCCCGACGCGGAAGGCGGCTGCGATCGCATCGGCATCGGCCTGCTGGACCGGGCCGACCGGCCCGAGCAGGCAGGCGTTGTTGACGAGCACGGCGCTCGCGCAGCGCGATCGATCCGTCGCCCGCAGCCAGGCTTCGAGGCGCGCGGCGGCGCCGGCGCCATCGGCGAGGTCGAGCGCCCACTGCTCGAGCTGCGCGCCGCGTGCCGCCGCCAGGTCTTGAAGCGCCGGATCGGGGTGCCGCGAGATGGTCAGCAGCAACCGCTCCGGCGACAGCAGCTGTTCGGCCATGGCGCGGCCGAGTCCGCGCGACGCGCCGGTGAGGATCACGAGTTCCATGGTCAGTTCGCCCGCGCGGCGCTCCAGTCGCGACAGTCGTCGATCAGGCCGAGGCGCGGCGTGTCGCGCGGCAGGATCGAGCCGCCATCGAGGACCTCGGCGACGTCGAGCAGTTCCGGATGCGTGACCGCCGGCCGCGCCCGCATCACACGCCCTGCTTCAGGCTGGCTTCGATGAACGGATCGAGGTCGCCGTCGAGCACCGCCTGCGTGTTGCCGATCTCGACGTTGGTGCGCAGATCCTTGATGCGCGACTGGTCGAGCACGTAGGAGCGGATCTGGTGGCCCCAGCCGATGTCGGTCTTGGAATCTTCCAGCTTGGCCTGCTCGGCCATCCGCTTGCGCAGCTCCAGTTCGTACAGCTTCGACTTCAGCATCGCCATCGCCTCGGCGCGGTTGCGGTGCTGGCTGCGGTCGTTCTGGCTCTGTACGACGATGTTGGTCGGCAGGTGCGTGATGCGCACCGCGGACTCGGTCTTGTTGA
>CAYLZU010000344.1:0-3673 GCA_964388005.1 uncultured Burkholderiaceae bacterium | reverse complement strand
GCCTGGCCCTGCCGGCCCTCAGTACCGGCGCCGCGGCGCCGGCGCGATCGGGCGCTTGGCGTCGAGGTGGCGGAAGGTGATCCGCCCCTTGCTGAGGTCGTACGGCGACAGTTCGAGCGATACCTTGTCGCCGGCGAGGATGCGGATGTGATGCTTGCGCATCTTGCCGGCGGAATAGGCGACGAGCTGATGACCGTTGTCCAGCGTGACGCGGAATCGCGAATCGGGCAGCACTTCGCTGACGATGCCGTTCATTTCGAGGTGTTCTTCCTTCGCCATCGCGAGGCCTCCGGAGTAAGCGGGTGCGGGAGAACGGGCCGAGGCCGGTTCTCCCGAAGGGGGAGGCGGGCGCGTGCGCCCGCCTCGACAACCAATCCGAGATGAGGTGCCGCGCGACTGCGCGGCAGGAGCGGGACAGCGGCGCGGCACGAGGCCGGGCCGGTCGCCGCCGCGCGCGTCAGGCAGCGCGGATTTCCGACGCCTGCGGGCCCTTGGCGCCCTGTTTCACCGTGAACTCCACCCGCTGACCCTCGGCGAGCGACTTGAAGCCGCCGCCCTGGATCTCGGAGAAGTGCGCGAACAGGTCCTTGCCGCCGTCTTCCGGCGTGATGAAGCCGAAACCCTTGGCGTCGTTGAACCACTTGACTGTGCCGATTGCCATTTTCTCGTTCCTTGAAAGGTGAATGAGAAGTCATCGTCCGCGGGAACATCCCGCGGCGAGCTAACGATCAAGAAACGTGAACCTGGGGAAACCTGAGGTGCGCCGCCGCGATCGACTGCAGCGGGCCAGAGAAGACCGGAGGAAAGCTCTTGCGAAAGCGGACGAACAGTACCCGCTTTCGCGCGTCGTGTCGAACGACATATTTCTTCCGCCGGGGACTTGAAATCGGCGCCATCGTTTCGCCGCGCCGGCAAGGGCGGCGGCAGTCGGGCCTGGCCGCAGGCGTGGCGACGCTGCGGGGTGCGACAATGCGCGGGACACGCGTGCCAGGCGGCAACGACTCTCCGCTGCCGCTGTCCGCCGGCCGCGGCGGCGACCAGCACGCCGGCAGCGAACCAGCAAGACTCACCCGAGGAACGCCGATGGCCCGCAAATCCGAAAGCACGTCCAAGCCGATCTTCCATGCGCCGATGCTCATCGACTGGACCGAGGAACGGCTCCAGGCGCTGAGCCAGGAGCAGCTGCTCAACCTGCTCGACAACCTCGACCGCCAGAAGAAGATCGGCCGCCTGCCCGAATCCGCGGCGGCGGCGATGGATCAGCGCATCTCGGCCCTGCTGACCAAGACCAGCACCACCAAGCGCCGCAAGCAGCTCGCCCACGACGCCGCCGTCGGCGCCGAGTCCTGACGCCCGATCGCGGTCGCGGCGGCGGCTCCGCAGGCAATCTCGATGGTGCTCACCGTCGGTGACCTTCGCGGCCTGACCCGACTCGGCTTCGACGCCACCGTCGGCGTCACCGATCTGGTCGAGCAGATGCACCGGACCATCGGCGACTGGGCGCTGCCGCTCGGCCGGCCGCGCGGCACTCGGACCCGCGGCATCACCTGCGCGGTGTACGGCACGGTGCGCGGCACCACCCGCCTGATCGGCCGCGGCGCCGACGCCTCGCTGCGCCTGCTGGAGCCGCGCGCCAGGGTGGCGCGGCTGTCGCCGAAGCGCGAAGCGGCGCTGGCGATCGTCAACGGCGTCTGGGGCGACCATCTCGAAGCCACCGGCAATGCGCTGGCGATCCCGATGTCGCTGCGCATCGACGGCCGCAGGATCGAGCTCACGGCCGCCGGGCTGAAGGCGGCGCTGCCGCATGCCGGCGGCCGCATCGCCGTGCTGCTGCATGGCCTGTGCATGAACGATCTGCAGTGGCGGCGAAACGGGCACCACCACGGCGCCATGCTGGCGCGCGAACTCGGCTACACGGTGCTGGCGCTGCACTACAGCAGCGGCCTGCACATCTCCGACAACGGCGAACGCTTCGCCGCCCTGCTGGAGCAGTTGATCGCGCACTGGCCGGTGCCGGTCGAGGAACTGGTGCTGGTGGGCCACAGCATGGGCGGCATGGTCGCCCGCAGCGCCTGCCACATCGCCGAGAGCAGGCAGCTCGGCTGGCTGGCGCGGCTGACGAGGCTGGTGTGCATGGGCGCGCCCCATCACGGCGCGGTGCTCGAGCGCGGCGGTCACCGGATCGACAGCGTTCTCGGGTTGAGCCCGTACACGGCGCCGTTCGCGCGGCTGCGCAAGGCGCGCAGCGCCGGCATCACCGACCTGCGCTACGGCAACATCCGGCGCGGCGACTGGGCAGGCCGCCATCCGTACGACCAGAAGCACGACGACCGCACGCCGACGCCGCTGCCGGCGGGCGTCGAGGTCTATCTGCTCGCAGCAACCACTGCCGCCGAGCCGCGCGGCCTGCGCCACGCGGTGGTCGGCGATGGCCTGGTGACGCTGGCCAGCGCCTGGGGCGAACACCGCGACAAGGCACTTGCGCTCGCGGTGCCGGCGTCGCACAAGCGACTGATCACCAGGGCGAGCCACTGGGATCTGCTGAGCAGGCCCGAGGCGGCCGACCTGCTGCGCCGCTGGCTGGCCTGACCGGTCGCGGATCCGCGTTCAGCCCGCGGCGGCGCCCTTCGGGCCGGTCCGGTCTTCGGTGAGCGTCAGCAGGATGTCGGCGTACCAGGCGCAGTTCAGGCCGAGCGCCTCGTCGAGTTCCAGATCGCGGCCGCCGACGTCGAGCCGCGCCGAATGAATGCCAAGCAGCATCCACGGCAGCTCGCGCAGCGGCGGCGCCGGATCGGCAAGCCGCATCACCACCGGCGCGCCGCTGGTGCCGCGGTGCGTCCGCGCATCGGTGAGGAAGTAGCCCTGGCCCTTGAAGCGCAGGCCGAACGAGGAGGCCAGCACCGCGTGCCGGGCGACGGGCATGTGGTGCAGCGTGTCGTGGAAGCCGAGGGGAAAGCCCACCACCAGCAGCGACGTGCCGACCTCGACGCGATCCTTGTGGTCGATGAGGTGCGCCGGTGTGAAGGCGCGGTAGACGGCGGTTTTCGGCAGCGCCTCGCGTTCGATCTCGATCGCCGCAACGTCGATCTCGCCGGCGCTGTCGCGCCCCTGCCGCCAGATGCTCTTGCCGTCGCGGTACAGCGGCATCGAGAAGCCGGTCGAGCGGGCGAGGTTGTCGGGATCGGTGTGCAGCTCGATCTCGATGCGGTCCGGGAAGTGCTTGCTCGGCTCGTCGAGCAGCACATGCCGGCTGGTCACCAGGAACAGGCGCTCGCCGCGGGCGAAGAAAAAGCCGCTGGCGTTGGTCAGCGGCCGCGTGCCGTCGAAGGTGTGGACGCAGGCGGCGGCGAGCAGGATCGGTTCGATGGTCGGCATAGCGTTCAGGTCCGGCGGGCGGGGCGGAGCAGTCGGCATGTTCTTCATCAGCTTGCGTGTCGGCGCCGGGTCAGCGAGAGGCAGCGGTGCGGCGCGCGGGCCTACGTGGCGGCAGCGCCATGCTGCTTCTCCTCCGGCCGGTTGAACAAATGTCGCGCCGCGCCGGCTCAGCCCTGAGCCGGTTCGTCCGCCGCCCTCTTGACCCTCGACAGCAGTCGCCTCGCGGCACGTTCAGCGTGCCAGAGATCGAACGCCGACTGCTGCGCCAGCCACAGCGATGCACGGCCGCCGCGCTCGA
>CAYLZU010000343.1:0-3679 GCA_964388005.1 uncultured Burkholderiaceae bacterium | reverse complement strand
CTCGCCGGTCGCCCTTACGACATCTGCATCGGCCCCGGCCTGCTCGACCGGCTGGACGGGTTCGTGCGGCCGCTGCGGCCGTCGCGAGTGCTGATCGTCACCGATCCGCGGGTCGGGGCGTTGTACGCCGCGCGCGCCAGGGCGGCGCTCGAGGCGGTGGCGCCGGTGGCCGTGTTCGAGCTCGAAGGCGGCGAAACCGGCAAGGACATGGGCGCCGTCGAGGCGGTGCTCGATGCGCTGCTCGCCGACGGCGCCGACCGGAAGAGCGTCGTCGTCGCCCTCGGCGGCGGCGTGGTCGGCGACATCGCCGGCTTCGCGGCGGCGATCTACATGCGCGGCATCCGCTTCGTGCAGGCGCCGACGACGCTGCTGGCGCAGGTCGACTCCTCGGTCGGCGGCAAGACCGGGGTGAATCATCCGCGCGGCAAGAACCTGATCGGCGCCTTCCACCAGCCGGAGGTCGTCGTCGCCGACACCGACACGCTGCGCACGCTGCCGCCGCGCGAGCTGTCGGCCGGGCTGGCGGAGGTGCTCAAGCACGGGCTGCTTGCCGACGCCGGCTACTTCGCCGACGTCTCGCGCGACCTGCCCCGGCTGCTGGACTGCGACGAGGCCGCGCTCGCGTCGGCGATCGCCCGCTCGTGCGCAATCAAGGCGGCGATCGTCGCCCGCGACGAGAAGGAGTCCAGCGAGCGGGCGCTGCTGAACTTCGGCCACACCTTCGGCCATGCGATCGAGGCGCTGACCGGTTACGAGCGCTGGCTGCACGGGGAGGCGGTCGGCTGCGGCATGTGCCTGGCGGCCGACCTGTCGGCGCGGCTCGGCCTGATCGGCCGCGGCGATGTCGAGGCGATCGAGAGCGCCGTCGCGGCGGCGCGGCTGCCGGTGCGGATCGAGGGTCTCGACCGCGCGGCGGCGGTGGCGTCGATGCGCGGCGACAAGAAGGCCGAGGCGGGCGAGATCCGCTTCATCGTCCTGGAGCGGATCGGCCGCGCCATCCAGCGCCCGGTGCCGCCGGCGGCGCTGGAAGCGACGCTGGCCGCCGGCGGTTACCGGTGAACGACGACGCCGGCCTGGCGCCGTACGCCGCGCATGCCGCCGCCAGCCGCGGCCGCATGCACGCAGAGCCCGCGGCGGCCGCGCGCAGCGACTTCCAGCGCGACCGCGACCGCATCGTCCACAGCACGGCCTTCCGCAGGCTCGAGTACAAGACCCAGGTCTTCGTCAATCACGAAGGCGACCTCTTCCGCACCCGGCTGACGCACTCGCTCGAGGTGGCGCAGATCGCGCGCACCCTGGCGCGGGCGCTGGGCGCCAACGAGGACCTGGTCGAGGCGATCGCGCTGGCGCACGACCTCGGCCACACGCCGTTCGGCCATGCCGGGCAGGATGCGCTGAACGACTGCATGCGTCCTTACGGCGGCTTCGAGCACAACCTGCAGTCGTTGCGGGTGGTCGACGAGCTGGAGGAGCGCTACGCCGCCTTCGACGGCCTGAACCTGTGCTTCGAAACGCGCGAAGGGATCCTCAAGCACTGCTCGCTCGACCACGCCCGCAGGCTCGGACCGCTGGGCGAGCGCTTCCTGCTGCGGCGGCAGCCGTCGATCGAGGCGCAGATCGCCAATCTGGCCGACGAGATCGCCTACAACAACCACGACATCGACGACGGCCTGCGCTCCGGCCTGCTGTCGCTGGCGCAGCTCGGCGAGGTGCCGTTGTTCGCCCGCCACGCGCGGGCCGTCCGCGGCGAGTACCCGGCGATCGGCGAGCGGCGCATGATCCACGAGACCGTGCGGCGGATGATCAACACCCTCGTGGTCGACCTGCTGGCGGAGTCGCGGCGACGGATCGCGGCCGCCGCGCCGTCGTCGATCGACGCGGTGCGGCTGGCGCCGCCGCTGGTCGCGTTCTCGGATGCCGTGCGCGCCGAGGCCGACGAGCTGAAGCACTTTCTGCTCGACCATCTGTACCGGCACTTCCAGGTGATGCGGATGACGGAGAAGGCGCGGCGCATCGTGCGCGAGCTGTTCGATGCCTTCCTGAACGAACCGCGGCTGCTGCCGCCGGACCATCGCCGCCGGGCCGAGCACGACCGGCCGCGGGCGATCGCCGACTACGTCGCCGGCATGACCGACCGCTACGCGATCAAGGAACACCGGCGGCTGTTCGCGGTCGGCGAGATCTGAGCCGCCGCGGGTCGAGGAGTCATGGAGGAACACGGAACACCGCTGCAGTCGGCCGGGCGCCGCCGCCTGCTCGCCTGTCTGTGCTGCGGGGCGCTGCTGCCGGCAACGAAAGCGGCGTTCGGCCAGACCGCCGTCACCGAAGCGGGCCGATCAGGGAACAGCGGCGGCCATGGCCAGGGCAGGACGTCCGCCGCGGCATCGCCGGCGACCGCTGGCGACTGGCGGGCCCGCCTGCTCCCGGGAGAGCGGTCGCTGTGGCTCGTTCGCGGCGACGCGCAGTTGCGCAGCACCTACTGGCGGCCGGAGGCCGGCTACGACGGCGATGCCTACAAGGAAATCTGCTGGCTGCTGCGCGATGTCCAGGCCAACAAGAGCTTCGCCATGTCGCCGCGGCTGCTCGACGTGCTCGCCGGCCTGCAGTACTGGCTCGCCTACAACGGCGTGCGGCAGCCCATCCACGTCAACTCCGGCTACCGGACCTTCGCCACCAACATCCGCACCGAGGGCTCGGCGCTGAACTCGCGCCACGTCATCGGCCGCGCGGTCGACATCACCGTGCCCGGCGTGCCGCTCGCCCGCCTGGCCGGCATGGCGAGCGTCTTCGGCAAAGGTGGGGTCGGCATGTACCTCGCCAAGGGCTTCGTCCACGTCGATACCGGCGAAGAACGAATCTGGGTCAAATGAGAAAATGGGGTCAGAGTCGATTTTTCTGATTGCGGAATCGAGAGGACCCCGATGGCGCGTCTGCGGCGGCTGACGGCGCAGGGCCTTCCGCATCACCTGATCCAGCGCGGCAACAATCGGCAGTCGATCTTCGCCGACGAGGTCGATTGCGCCCGTTATCTGTCCGACCTGTCGGAACTGGCGGCGGCGTACGGCGCCGCGATCCACGCCTATGTGCTGATGCCCAATCACGTGCATCTGCTGGCGACGCCGTCGGCGTCGGACTCGCTGCCGAGGATGATGCAGGCGCTCGGCCGGCGCTACGTGCGTCGGTTCAACGACCGTCACAAACGCACCGGCACGCTCTGGGAAGGGCGTTACCGGTCGACCGTGGTGCAGACCGACCGCTACCTGCTCGCCTGCATGCGGTACATCGAGCTGAATCCGGTCCGGGCCGGGCTGGTGGAGGATCCGGCCGCTTACCGCTGGTCGAGCTGCGCCCATCACCTGGGTCTGCGGCCCGATCCGCTGGTCACGGAGCATCCGGTGTACTGGGCGCTCGGCAATACGCCGTTCGAACGCCAGGGCGCGTACCGGCGGCTGTTCGAAGCCGACCTCCCGGCGAGTGAACTGGAAGCCATCCGATACTCGACCCACCGTGGCTGGGCGCTAGGGCAACGCGAATTTGTGGAGCAACTGGTCGCGGAAACAGGTCGGCGGGCGGCACCTGGGCAAAAGGGTCGACCGAGAAAGACTCCTGCATAAGTCACTGATCAGGAAGACATCTTACTCTGTCCCCATTTTTTGCCGCAATCGCCGAACCGTCCGAA
>CAYLZU010000342.1:0-3688 GCA_964388005.1 uncultured Burkholderiaceae bacterium | reverse complement strand
CGAACGACCTCGACGTCGAGACCCTGCGCGCGCTCGAGGATGCGCTGATCGAGTTCCCCGGGTGCGTGCTGGTGATCTCGCACGACCGCTGGTTCCTCGACCGCATCTGCACCCACATCCTCGCCGCCGAGAGCGAGTCGCAGTGGACCTTCTTCGAGGGCAACTACCGCGAGTACGAGGACGACAAGAAGCGGCGCCTCGGCGAGGAGGGCGCGGCGCCTCACCGCATCCGCTTCAAGCCGCTGAAGTAGCGGCCGCCGCCGGGAGCCGGGCAATGGACGCGGCGGGCATCGGCGTGGCGCAGGGCGAATCGGCGCTCGCCCGCGGCCTCGAGGCGCGCCGCGCCGCGCGCTACGAGGACTCCCTCGGCGAGCTGCTGGCGGCGGTGGAAGCCGGCCGCGCCGCCGGCGACAGCGCGCAGGTGGCGGCGGCGCTGCGTGCGATCGGCTTCGTCTACGACGATCTGGGCGACTACGCCGCCGCGCTCGACCATCACCTTCAGGCGCTGGCCCTCGACGAGGCGCGCGGCGACGACGCCGCGCGGGCGATGACGCTGCGCACGATCGGCATCGTCTATTCGAAGTCGGGCGACGCCGCGCAGGGGCTCGAGTTCTACCGCCGCAGTCTCGAACTGGCCCGCCGTGCCGGCGAACGCGAGTCGATCGGCAAGACACTGAACAACATCGGCATCAACTGCAAGAACCTCGGCCGCCTCGACGAGGCGCGCGCGGCGCTTGACGAGGCGCTGGCGCTGTTCGGCCAGATCGGGAACCGGGCCGGGCAGGCGGGGGCGCAGACCAACCTCGGTCTGGTCCATGCGCGCCAGGGCAGCCGCGATCTCGCCGAGCAGTGCCACCGTCGTGCGCTTGAGCTGGCCCGCGACGCCGACTACCCGCTGGGCGAGATCAACGCGCTGCGCGACCTCGGCGCGCTGCTGACCCAGGATGGCCGCCTCGACGAAGCACTGGCGCCGCTCGAGCAGGCGCTGGCGTTGGCCGGCCGCATGGGCCTGCGTCCGGAGCGCGCCGAATGCCATCGTGTCCTTTCCGATCTGCACAAGCGCGCCGGCCGCCCGGCCGAGGCGCTGGCGCACTTCGAGGCCTACCACGAGCTCGAGCGGGCGGTGTTCAACGAAGAGTCCGACCGGGCGCTGAAGCGGCTGCAGGTGCGCTACCGGGTCGCCGAGCTGGAACGCGCTTCGCTCGAGGACGGGCTGACCGGGCTCGCCAACCGGCGCCAGTTCGACGCCCGCCTGCTGGCGGAGTTCGAACGGCCGCCGCAGGCGCGGCCGATGGCGCTGGCGCTGGCCGACATCGACGGCTTCAAGGCGATCAACGACCGCTTCCTGCACGTGACCGGCGACGAGGTGCTGCGCGCCGTGGCGCGGCTGCTGCGGCAGCAGGTGCGCGAGGCCGATCTTGCGGCGCGCTTCGGCGGCGAGGAGTTCGCGCTGATCCTGATGGCCGATGCCGGTGACGCGGAGGCCGTGTGCGAGCGAATACGTCTCGCCGTGCAGGGCTTCGAGTGGTCGCGTCTGCATCCACAGCTCGCCGTGACGGTGTCGATCGGGCTGGCAGTGCGGGCGGAGGCCGGCTCGGCGCCCGACCTGCTGCGGCTGGCCGACGCCCGGCTGTATCGCGCCAAGGGCGGCGGCAGGAACTGCGTCTGCGCTGGCTGATCGGGCGCCGCTTCGCCGGGCAATGCCAGCAGGCGGCGCGCGGTGCGACGCTGACGCAAGCAGGCCACCGATGACGATGCCGAAAGTCGAACCGGCCGTGCTCGAATTCGACGCACTCGGCCACCCGTTCAGCCGCCGCTACGGCGATGTCTACGCCAGCCGCGACGGCGCGCTGGCGCAGGCAAGGCACGTGTTTCTTGGCGGCAATGACTTGCCGGCGCGATGGGCCGGCCTGGAGCAGTTCGTCATCGTCGAGACCGGCTTCGGGATTGGGGTCAACTTCCTCGCCGCCTGGCAAGCATGGCGCGACGATCCGCAGCGACCGCGGCGGCTGCACTTCCTGTCGGTCGAGCGGCATCCGCTCGCTGGCGTCGATCTGGCGCGGACAGCGCCGGCACCCTTGCGGGCGCTGGCCGTCGAGCTGGCGGCGCAGTGGCCGCTGCCGCTCGCCGGCCTGCACCGAATCGAGCTCGACGACGCTCGTGTCGTGCTGACACTGGCCCTTGGCGATGCTGTGGAACTGGTGCCGCAGCTAGCGCTCGGCGCCGACGCGTTCTTCCTCGACGGCTTCGCCCCCGACCGCAATCCGCAGATGTGGTCGGCCCCGCTGCTGAAGGCGCTGGCGCGGCTGGCGCGGCCGGGCGCGACGCTCGCCACCTGGTGCACGGCGGGCGCGGTGCGCGATGCGCTCGTCGCCAGCGGCTTCGTGGTCGGGCGCCGGCCGGGCTTTGGCCGCAAGCGCGAGATGCTGGCGGCGCGCTTCGAGCCGCGGTGGACGGTGCGCCGGCATGAGCCGCCGCTGCCGCGGCAGGGCGAGCGGCAGGCGCTGGTCATCGGCGCCGGACTGGCCGGCTGCGCAACGGCGCTGGCCCTGGCGCGGCGGGGCTGGCGGGTCGAGGTCGTCGATGCCGGCGCGGCACCGGCCGGCGGTGCCTCGGCCTTGCCCTGGGGTCTGCTGCATCCGCAGCTTGCCCGCGACGACAACCTGCTGGCGCGGCTGACCCGCGCCGGTTTCCTTCTTGCCTTGGCGCAACTAGCGCGGCTGCCAGGTGCGGCGTCGATCTGGAGGCCAACCGGGGTGCTGCAGCAGGCACGCGACGATGCCGAGGCCGAGGCGATGGCCGGCACGCTCACGGCGCTGCAGCCGCCGCCGTCCTACGCGCGCTGGCTCGACGCCGACGAGGCGGTGGGGCGTCTCGGAGTGCGACCGCAGCGCGGCGGCTACTGGTTCGAGCGCGGTGGCATCGTCTCCGCGCAGCGCTGGTGCCGGGCGATGCTCGACGCAGCGGCGATTCCGTTGCGCGGTGGCGTCGCGGTCCGGCAGCTTCGGCCTGCCGCCGGCGGCTGGAGGCTCGTCGATGCGCAGGGCGGCGACGCCGGCGCCGCCCCACTGTTGGTCGTCGCCGCCGCGCTGGCCTCGCCGGCGCTGTTGCCAATCACGGCTCCGGTGCGGCCGGTGCGCGGGCGCCTTTCCGTGCTGCGAGGCGAGGCGCTGGCGGGCCTGCGCGCCGCCTTGGCCGGAGACGGGTATGCGTTTGCCGCCCCGGACGGGTTCGCCGCGGCGGGCGCGAGTTATGAGTTCGAGCCCGGGCCCGGCGAATCCTGGGCCCCGGATGAGGACATCCATCGGGGCAATCTGCAACGGCTGCAACGGCTGCTGTCGCAACCAGCGTCGGCGCGGCCTTCGGACCCTTTCGAGGAGCTGCGCGAGGCTGCCCACGATCGCCTGCCGACGCCCACTCCGCTCGATGCGCAGGTGACCGGAACCTTCGACGGCATGCGCTGCGTCGCCCGCGACCGGTTGCCGCTGGCGGGAGCGGTGGCCGACGAAACGGGCGCGCTCGATCGTGTCGAGTCGCTGCGCGGCGCGCAGCTTGCCGACCTGCCGCGGCTGCCCGGCCTTTACGCGTCGTTCGCCTTCGGGTCGCGCGGCCTGGCACTGGCGCCGCTGGCAGCGGAACTGATCGCGGCGCAACTGGAGGGCGAGCCCTGGCCGATCGAGCGCGACCT
>CAYLZU010000341.1:0-3689 GCA_964388005.1 uncultured Burkholderiaceae bacterium | reverse complement strand
TGCGACGTCGACGGACGCTTCCCCAACCATCATCCCGATCCGGCCCATCCGGAGAACCTTCAGGACCTGATCCGCTGCCTGCTCCAGACCAATGCCGAACTCGGGCTGGCCTTCGACGGCGACGGCGACCGCCTCGGCGTCGTCACCAAGGACGGGCGCATCGTCTACCCGGACCGGCAGATGATGCTGTTCGCGCGCGGGGTGCTGCGCGAGAACCCGGGCGCGGAGATCATCTTCGACGTCAAGTGCTCGCGCCATCTGGCGCGCGAGATCCGCGCTCACGGCGGGGTGCCGACGATGTGGCGCACCGGCCACTCGCTGATCAAGGCCAAGCTGAAGGAGACCGGCGCGCCGCTGGCCGGCGAGATGAGCGGGCACATCTTTTTCAACGAACGCTGGCCCGGCTTCGACGACGGCATGTACGCCGGCGCGCGGCTGCTGGAACTGCTGTCGCGCGAGGCCGACCCGTCGGCGGTGCTCAATGCGCTGCCCGATTCGGTGGCGACGCCGGAACTGCAGCTGAAGACCGGCGAGGGCGAGAACTTCGCCATCGTCGAACGGCTGCAGCGCGAGGCCCGGTTCGACAGCGCGTGCGAGATCGTCACCATCGACGGCGTGCGGGCCGAGTATGCCGACGGCTTCGGTCTGGCGCGGCCGTCGAATACAACGCCGGTCGTGGTGCTGCGGTTCGAGGCCGACGACGCGGCAGCGCTGGCGCGGATCCAGGATGAATTCCGGCGGGCGCTGCTGGCGGTCAAGCCCGACGCGAAGCTCCCGTTCTGAAAGACGGCGCCGGTGCCGGGCTGCGCCTTGCGATGCCGGTGAGTGCGCCGGGCCGCGCCGAGAGCTCACACCGGAGCGCGCAGCGCGGAGGACAACATACAGGCGGCGCGCGGGTTCTGATCGTCAAGACCTCGTCGATGGGCGATGTCGTCCACGCCCTGCCGCTGGCAAGCGATCTGGCGCGCCGGCTGCCGGGAGCGTCGATCGACTGGCTGGTCGAGGACAGCTTTGCCGCCATTGTCGGCCTGCATCCGGCCGTGGCGCGGGTGATCACGGTGGCGGTCAGACGCTGGCGCAGCGCTCCGCTGGCCGCGGCGACATGGCGGCAGGTGCGCGCCGTCAGAGAGCAGTTGCGGGCGCAGCGCTACGACGCGATCCTCGACTGCCAGGGCCTGCTGAAGAGTGCCTGGATGGCGCGCTGGGCCAGCGGACCGCGCTGGGGCCCCGATCGCGCCAGTGCCCGCGAGCCGCTGGCTGCTTTGCTGTACACGCACGCGGTCGCGGTGCCGCGCGGGATGCACGCGATTAACCGCAACCGCGCCCTTGGCGCCGCCGCCTGCGCGACGGACGCCGGCGGGCCACCGGAGTTCGGCCTGCGCGTGCCGCCAGGCGCCGATCCCGCGCTGTCGGAGATCACGGCCGCGCCGTATGCGGTGCTGCTGACCAACGCCAGCCGCTCGACCAAGCTTTGGCCCGACGAGCGCTGGCGCGTCGTCGCCTCGTATCTGCATCAGCGCGGCCTGCGCTCGGTGCTGTTCGCGGGCGGCGAGCAGGAGGAGCGCGAGACGCGCCGCCGTGCCGATGCAATGGCCGATGCCCGCCTGGCGCCGCGCCGTGGCCTCGACGCCGTTGCCGCCGTGCTGGCCGGCGCCCGCATCGTCGTCGGCCTCGACACCGGCCTGTCGCACCTGGCCGCCGCGGTCGGGGCGCCGACGCTCGGCATCTTCTGCGATTACGACCCGAAGCTGGTCGGCATCACCGGCCCGGCGCCCTGCGCCAGCCTCGGAGGTGTCGACGCCTCCCCCTCCAGCGATGCCGTGATCGCCGCCATCGACCGCCTGCTCGCGGCGGACCGCGGCGCGCCATCGTGACCGCCAGGGAGCGGCTGGCGCTGGCCGCGTACTCGGCGGCGTGGTGGCTGGCGGCGCCGCTGGCGGCGCTGTATCTGTTGTGGCGAAGCCTGCTCCAGCGGGAGTACCGCCGGCACTGGGCCGAGCGCTTCCTCGGCCGGGCAGGGCCGGCACCCCCGGGCCGCCCGGTGATCTGGGTGCACGCGGTTTCGGTCGGCGAAACCCGGGCGGCGCAGCCGCTGATCGAACGTCTGGCAGGGGAGCGCCCCGACGCCGCGTTCGTCCTGACGCACATGACCCCGACCGGCCGGGCGGTGGGCGAGTCGATCGCAGCCGCGTTTTCCGGCCGCGTCGTCCAACGCTACCTGCCGTACGACCTCCGCTTCGCCGTCCGACGGTTCCTGCGCGAAGCACCGCCCGACGTCGGCATCGTCATGGAGACCGAGATCTGGCCGAACCTGCTGCATGCGGCGTGCGAGGCCGGCGTGCCGATGCTGCTCGCCAATGCGCGCCTGTCGGAGAAGTCGGCGGCGCGGGGCCGGCGCCTGGCGGCGCTGCTGCGGCCGGCGGCCCGTTGCTTCGCGACGATCGCGGCGCAAAGCGCCGTCGACCGGGACCGCATCGCCGGCTGGACCGACCGCCCGATCGTCGTCACCGGCAACATGAAGTTCGACCTGCCGGTGGACGCCGATCGAGCCGAGGCAGGCCGTGCCCTGCGCGCGGGTTGGGGCGCGCGGCCGGTGTGGCTCGCCGCCAGCACGCGCGAGGGCGAGGAGGCGCTCGCCGCCGCGGCGCTGCGCAGGAGCAAAATCGACTCTGACCCCATTTTTCTGGTGGTGCCGAGGCATCCGCAGCGGTTTGACGAGGTCGCGCGGCTGATCGAGGCGGCGGGGTTCGCCTGCCGGCGACGGTCGCGCGGCGAGTGGCCAAAGGTCGTGCCTGCGGGCGCATTGCTGCTCGGCGACACCATGGGCGAGATGGGGATGTACTACGCCGCCGCCGACGTCGCGCTGATCGGCGGCAGCCTGCGCGACCTCGGCGCCCAGAATCCGATCGAGGCCTGTGCTGTCGGCACGCCGGTCGTCGTCGGGCCGAGCACGTTCAACTTCGCGCAGGTCGTCGCCGATGCGCTCGCCGCCGGCGCCGCGGTGCAGGTGCGGGACGCGGACGAGGCGCTGGCGGCGATGGACGCGCTCACCCGGGATCCGTCCCGGCTGGCAGCGATGCGCGGCGCCGCGGTCCGCTTCGCGCAGACACACCGCGGAGCGACGGCGCGCGTGGCGGCCCTGATCGCCGACCTGCTGCCGCGATGACCGCGGCCGATCCGGCGGCGATCCCGATACGATTCGTGACAAACTTTGCCGGCCGGTTACCGGGGAGCCGGGGTAGTTTCACCGGGCCGCGCCCATGTCCGCGGACCCTGCGGACTCGTCCGCAAGTCGACATCCTGCCCCGCCGGTCGCGGCAACAACCATCGTGCTGATCGAAGAACAGTCCAGTGCTGCCGCCACCGAGGCGCGGACCCTGCTCGGACAACGCCTCGTCGTCGAAGGCAAGCTGTCGGCCCGCGATCTCGACCGTGCCCTGTCGGCGCAGCGTGAGGCCGGTGGCCTGCTCGGGCGCGTGCTGGTACGGCTGGGGCTGGTGTCGGAACTCGATGTTGCCGCGGCGCTGGCGGCGCAGCTGCAGCTGCCGCTGGTGCTCGCCGACGGTTATCCGGCCGTGACCCCGGTCGTCAAGGACGTGGCGCCGGCGTTCTTCCGCACCCATCGCATCCTGCCGCTCGACATCCGCGACGAGGTGCTGCACGTCGTCATGGCCACGCCGCAGGACGAG
>CAYLZU010000340.1:0-3693 GCA_964388005.1 uncultured Burkholderiaceae bacterium | reverse complement strand
GGCGGAACGGCAGCACCTCGCCGTCGATCTCGATCGTCTCGCCGATGCAGGCGTGATCCAGGTACTCGGCGGCGAGCCTGCGGATCGTCGCCGCCGGCACCTCGCAGATCGGCGCCGCCCACTCCGGGCTGTACTGGCGCATGTGGTCGACGAGCCTGGTGAACGCCGTGTCGGCCTCGACGTTCACATGCGTCCAGCTTTCGCCATCGGCGCCGACTTCGACCGCGCGCGCCACCGTCACCCGGCCTTCGAGCAGCGGTTCGGCGCCGGGCGTGTCGATCGGCACCGCGGCTGCCCTGCGCTGGTCCCAGAGCAGCGGCTTGCGGCTCTCGGGTTCGCGCAGGTAGTAGCCGTTCGGCCCGACCAGGTACGGCGACGAGGTCGCATCGCGCAGGAACGGCAGATCGAGCCGCTCGCGCGGATGCTCGTGCAGCATCGCGTGGATGATCGCGAACATGCAGGCGGCGTCGGTCTTCGGCCTGATCGGGATCCACTGCGCCGAGGTGCCGGCGGTGACCGACAGGTGCGGCTCGATCTGGATCCGTCTCGCGCCGCGCACGCGCGCATCGGCGTGGCGCGTGACCGCGCAGGGGCCGCCGGTCACCTCGTTGTTGTTGCCGAACGAGAGGTTGAAGCGCGTCAGCTCCATGTCGGCCGACACCGTGAAGGCGCGGTGCCAGAACTCGCCGAACAGGTGCTCGGAGTGCACGCACTTCACCCCCTGCCCGGAGCCGAAGCTGTAGTCGATCGGCCCCCAGGCGGCGAGGAAGGCCGGGAAGCTGCCCATGTAGTTGGCCGGCGTGCCGCCGTGGCCGAGGGTGACCGCCAGGCGCGGGAAACCGTGCTCGTCGACGAGGCCGCGGGCGCGGATGTCGTTGAGCTTCGCCGCCACCGCATCCAGCGCCTCGTCCCAGGAGATGGGAACCCAGCCGGGATCCTCGTCGATGCCTTTCTTCGGGTTGGTGCGCTTCATCGGCGACAGGATCCTCGCCGGGTGATACGTCTTCTGGATCAGCCCGTAGGCCTTGACGCAGGGCCTGCCGTCGGACGGATGCAGGCCGATGCCGTCGAAGTTCGGCCCGATGCCGGTGGCCACCCCGTTGGTGACCGTGACCGTCAGCAGGTCAGGCCCGGCGACGCAGTTGTAGCAGTAGGTCGGCACCTCGCGGGTGGCGAGCTTGTCCTCGGCAACGGCACGGCCCATGACGCACCTCGATCCGGCAGGAACTGGCGGCCCGCTCAGCTGGCGGGGACGACGGCGGTGGCTTCGAGTTCGATCACCGCCGGATGGTCGAGCAGATCGGCGACGAAGATCATGCTCATCGCCGGGAAGTGCCGGCCCATGCGCCGGCGCCAGATCCCGGCCAGCGCCGGCCTGGCTTCGATATAGGCGTCGCGATCGCGGCAGTAGGCGGTGATGCGGCAGACATGCTCCGGTCCGCCTCCGGCCTGCGCCAGCACCTCGAGCACGTTGGCGAGCGCCTGGTCGAACTGCGACGCAAGATCGGTCTTCTCGAACACCTGCTGCGCGTTCCAGCCGATCTGGCCGGCGATGAACACGATCCGGCCGGCATCGACGGCGATGCCGTTGGCGTAGCCGACCGGCTTGGCCCAGCCGGGCGGCTGCAGCACTCGCGGCGCATCCATGGCGGTCCCGACGACGGCGCTCCCTCGGCCCGGCCTACTGGTCATAGCGCGGCGGATCGGGATCGATCGCCCAGTCCTTCTCCGGCTGCGGCACGCGCGCCAGCCACTCCTTGACCAGCTCGACGTGCTCGCGTTCCTCGTCGCGCATCTCGATGGCCGCCTTGCGGATCGGCTCGGCCTGCGTGCTCATCGCCAGCTCGGAGAAGAAGCGCTCGGCGCGCTGCTCGGCGGCGAGCGCCAGTTGCAGCGCGTGCCACGGCCGCATCAGATAGTGCACCTCGTCGATCGGCACCTGCTCGGCGGACTCGAAGCCCTCGAAGGCCGGCGGCGCCACGTAGGGCGGCGGCTCCTTCCATCCCATCTCGGCCAGGATCTGCGCCGCGTGCTTGCCCTCGATCACCGACATCTTGCGGAACAGCTCGGCGACCTCGCGGTTGTTGTGCGTCTCCATCGCGTCGGCGAGGTCCTCGTAGCGGCTCTGCGCATCGAGCTCCAGCGCGTAGGCCTGGGCCATGAACTCGTCGAGCGTCTTCGGCTGGGAGGGGTTCATACGCGAAACTCCGCTTCGAGGTCGGCCACGCCCATGCGGGCGGCTCCGTCGTTCAGGGGATACGGCGCCCGGTTGCCGGCGAACAGCACGCCGATGTTCAGGCCGTCGTCGCTCATCACCAGCCGCGCCGCGCGCGACGGATCGTCGGTGGCCGCCACCGGCGCCGGCCGCACCACCGACTTCCACTCCTTCTGTTCGGGGCGGAAGGTCACGCAGGGGCTGAGGATCTCGACGAACGAGAAGCCCGGATGCCGGATCGCCCTGGCGATGATCGCCGCGGTTCCGTTCGGGTCGCCGGCGAAGGCGCGGGCGACGAAGTTGGCGCCGGCGGCGAGCGCCACCACCAGCGGATGGAAGACGCGGACCTTGGTGCCGCCCGGCGCCAGCTTGCTGTCCCAGTCGGGCTCGGTGGTCGGCGACGGCTGGCCCTTGGTCATGCCGTAGACGTGGTTGTCCATCACGATGTACGTGAGGTCGACGTTGCGGCGGCAGGCGTGCATGAAGTGGTTGCCGCCGATCGAGTAGCCGTCGCCGTCGCCGCCGGTGACCAGCACCGTCAGGTCCGGGCGCGCCAGTTTCAGCCCGGTGGCGGCGGCGAGCGCCCTACCGTGCACGCCGTGAAAGCCGTAGCAGCTGGTGTAGGCGGGGATGCGCGACGAGCAGCCGATGCCCGAGACCACGCCGACTTCGTGCGGCGGCCGGCCGATCATCGCCAGCGCCTTGGTGATGGCGCTGAGCACCGAATAGTCGCCGCAGCCGGGGCACCACACCGGCTTGACGGCGGACTTGAAGGTCGCCGGTGTGCAGGCGGCCGCCGGCGCGGCCGTTGCGACGTCGTTCATGCCGCTTTCCTCCATTGCGTGATCGCCTGGTGCAGTTCGCCGGGCCGAAGCGGCAGCGGCCCGGGCCGGTGATAGCTCGCCGGTCTGGCCGGCAGGTCGTAGTTGCCGCGCAGGTAGCGCCAGAACTGCGCGCCGTGGTTCTGCTCGATCACCATCACGTGGCGCACGCCGTCGAGCGCCTTCGCCAGCTTCTCCGGCTGCAACGGCGCCAGCAGCCGCATGGCGATCAGGCGCAGCCTGTGGCCGTCGGCGCGGGCGCGTGCCACCGCCTCGCGCACCGCGGCCGAGGTCGAGCCGAAGGTGATCACCGCCGCGTCGCCGTCGCCGTCGATGTCGGCCCAGGCGTCGCCGTAGTCGAACCGCAGCAGCTTGCGCTCGCGCTTGTCGAGTTGCAGGCGGTGGTCCTTCGAGTTGCTGCTCGGCACCGCGGCCTCGGTGTGCTCGAGGCCGTCGGCGGTGTAGGTGATGCCCGGCGTGCCGGGGATCGCCATCGGCGAGATGCCGGACTCGGTGTTGCGGTAGCGCTTGTAGTCGGCGCTGTTGGCCTCGGCGGTCAACCGCCTGGCGCGCAGGCCGGTATCGGCCGGCGGATCGATGATCGCCCGCGACTGGCCGAGAAACTGGTCCGACAGCACGATCGCCGGCGCCTGCAGC
>CAYLZU010000339.1:2521-3702 GCA_964388005.1 uncultured Burkholderiaceae bacterium | reverse complement strand
GCAGCACGTCGTGTCGTCGATCGAGGCCGGCGCCACCGGCTACATCCTGAAGGACTCGACACCGGCCGACGTGATTTCGTGCATCCGGCTGCTGCGCGCCGGCGGCTCGCCGGTCAGCCCCGTGGTGGCCCGCAGCGTGTTGCGCGCGATCCGCAACCGGATGGGGCCGAGCACACCCGCACGCACCGCAAGCGCCGAGAACAATCCGCTGTCGGCGCGCGAAACGGAGATCCTGCAACTGCTCGCCAAAGGCATGAGCTTCAACGAAATCGGCGAAATTCTCGGCATCTCGCCGCACACCGTCACCGCGCACATCAAGAAGATCTACCGCAAGCTCGCCGTGCACTCGCGCGGCGAGGCCGTCTACGAGGCGACGCAGATGGGCCTGCTGCGCGGCTGAGCCCCTCCGCCTTGCACCCGCTGCGCGCGCTCGTTCTCCTGCTCCTGGCGGCGGTTGCCGCCTCCTTCGCCGCCGCCGCGGCGGCGATCACGCTGCGCGCGGTCGACTTCGCCGCCACCGCGCCGGGCGCGGCACCGGCCGACGAGGCGCTGTGGCAGCCGTACGATCTGCCGCTGCGCTGGACCTCGCGGCCCGGCGAGCCGCTGCGCGGAGCGGCGCAGCGCCTGCGCTTCAAGCTCGAGGCGCCGCCGCAGCAGGCGTGGGCGGTGCTGCTGTCGCAGGCCTCCGCCGGCGGCCGCATCAGCGTCAACGGCCGCATGGTCGGCGAGGTGCAGTCCGCCGATGCCGCGACCGCGGTGCGCTGGCGGCGGCCGCACCTGCTCGCCATCGACCCGTCGCTGCTGGTGGCGGGCGAGAACACGATCCTGATCCAGTCCACCTACCGCAGTGGCGTCAACGTGCTGGCCGGCGTCGAAGTCGGGCCGCTGGCCGAGGTCGGCCGCCAGTACAACCGGCAGTTCTTCCTCAGCAGCATCCTGCCGTGGGTCGGGGCAACGCTGGCGGCCTGCTTCGCGCTGCTGTTCGGCCTGCTGTGGCTGCGGCGGCGCGACCGGACCATCGGCCTGGTGATGCTGGCGTCCGTCTTCTGGGTCCTGCGCTGCGCCTTCTTCCTGATCGAGAGCATGCCGGCCAGCGCCGGGCTGTGGCTTGACGTGCTGTTCTACGTCGCCAACGGCGGCTTCGCGGCCGTCGTCGCCCTGGTGCTGCTGGAACTGGCGGG
>CAYLZU010000339.1:0-2421 GCA_964388005.1 uncultured Burkholderiaceae bacterium | reverse complement strand
TCATGCAGGGCTGGCTGCCGGAGGCCGACGTGCTGGCGCTGCACTGGGCCGGGCCGCTGCTGCTGGTGGCGCTGGCGGCGCCGCTGGTGGACCGCTTCGTGCGCGTGCTGCGCGAGGCCGAGGGGGCGCGGCTCGACCTCGAGTCGCGGGTGCGCGAGCGCGAGCAGATGCTCAAGCGCAACTACGAGCGCCTGCGCGAGGGCGAGCGGTTGCAGGCCTCCGCCTCCGAGCGGCAACGGATCATGCAGGACATGCACGACGGGCTCGGCACGCAGCTCGTCAGCTCGCTTCTCCTGGTCGAGCGCGGCGCCCTGACGCAGGCGCAGGTGGCGCAGGTGCTGCGCGAGTCGATCGACGACATGCGGCTGGCGATCGACGCCCTGTCGCAGGGCAACTCCGACTTGCTGGCGGCGCTGGGCAACCTGCGCTACCGGATGGAGCCGCGCTTCCGCGCCGCCGGCATCGAGCTGGTGTGGGACGCGCGCGAGATGCCGGAGGAGCTGAACATCAATCCCGACACCGTGCTGCCGATCCTGCGCATCGTCCAGGAGTCGCTCACCAACGCCCTGAAGCACAGCGGCGCCAGGGCGGTGTCGGTGACGCAGAAGGTGACGCAGAAGGGCGACGAGCCGCCGGTGCTCGAAATCCGCGTCACCGACAACGGCAAGGGCATCGCGACCGAACGCGCCGGCGGCCGCGGGCTGATGAACATGCGCAGCCGCGCCAACAAGGTCGGCGGCACGCTGACGCTCGAAAGCGTTCCCGGCGCCGGCACGCGGGTGAAGTTCACCTACCGCATCACCGAGTACCACACCGGGCTCACCCGCACCGCCACCCAGCTCGGCCTGAACACGGAGGCGATCATCGAACGCTTCCGCGAGCGCGGCGGCTGAGCGCGGCGGCCCCGGACCGTCCCCGGCCCCGAGCACGCCGGCGATGCGCAGCGACGACGACGACGACTCGCTGTTCGGGCCGCGGACATCGACCGGCGCAGTCGAGCCGGCTGCCGTCGACGACGACCTGCTGCGGCTGGGACGCAGGCTGCCGCCGTCGATCCGCCTCGGCACCTCGTCGTGGAGCTTTCCCGGCTGGCAGCGCATCGTCTACGGCGGCGAGTACAGCGAGTCGCGGCTCGCGCGCGAAGGTCTCGCCGCCTACAGCCGCCACCCGCTGCTGCGCATGGCCGGCATCGACCGCGGCTACTACCAGCCGCTGCCGCGGCGGCAGTACGAGATCTATGCCAGCCAGGTGCCGGAACACTTCCGCTTCCTGGTCAAGGCGCCGTCGGCGATCACCGACGCGCTGCTGCGCGGCGAGCGTGGCCAGCCTGCGGCCGACAATCCGTCGTTCCTCGACAGCGGCGCCGCCGTCGAGCAGTTCATCGTCCCGGCGATGCAGGGTCTCGGCAGCCGCGCCGGGCCGCTGGTGTTCCAGTTCTCGCCGCTGCCGCGACGGCTCGCCGCCGACGGCGGCCACGCGCTGATCGAGCGCGTCGGCGCCTTTCTCGCCGCGCTGCCGCGCGAGGTCGACGGCAGCGCGCCGCTGTACGCGGTCGAACTGCGCAACGCCGAGCTGCTGACGCCGCGCTTCGTGCGCATGCTGCGCGCGGCCGGCTGCCGCCTGTGCCTGTCGATCCACCCGTCGATGCCGACCGCCGCCCGCCAGGCGGCTGCCCTGCGGGCGATGGACGCGCCCGCAGGCGAGGGCGACGACTGGACCCTGAAGGGGCCGCTGGTGGTGCGCTGGAACCTGCACGGCGGCCTGCGCTACGAGGACGCGAAGCACCGCTACGCGCCCTTCGACCGCCTGCTCGACGCCGACCTGATCACCCGCGGCACGCTGGCGCACCTGGCGCACGTGGCGATCCGCAGCCGCCAGCCCGCCTACATCATCGTCAACAACAAGGCCGAGGGCAGCGCGCCGCTCACCTGCGTCGAACTGGCGCGGGCGATCGTCGGCGGGTGACGGAGTCGCGGGCGACGGTCCGCAAGCTTGCGAAAGCCCGGCCGCGCGGGCCCGGCCGATACAGTTCGCCGAATCCGAACACCGGACCGCCATGGAACCCCACGCCTTCCGCCGCCGCGTCCTGCTCGCCGTCACCGGCCTGTCGCCGCAGGTCGTCACCGAGACGGTCTACGCCCTCGCCGTCCGCCGCGCCCCCGCATTCGTCCCGACCGAGATCGAGCTCATCACCACACGCGAAGGCGCGCAGCGGGCGGAACTGGCCCTGTTGTCCGACGACCCGGGCTGGTTTCACCGCCTGCGCGCGGACTACGCGCCGCCGCCGATCGATTTCGACTCGCCACACATCCACGCCCTCGCCGACGCCGAGGGCAGACCGCTGGACGACATCCGCAGCCCGGCCGACCCCCCCGTGCCAATATGACGTGAGACACCGCCCTTCGAGAATTTAGAGAGCAA
>CAYLZU010000338.1:0-3746 GCA_964388005.1 uncultured Burkholderiaceae bacterium | reverse complement strand
GCCGAGATCGCGGTGATGGGCGCCAAGGGCGCGGTGGAGATCATCTTCCGCGACGACAAGGCCGACGCGGCCAAGCTCGCTGCGCGCGAGGCCGAATACAGGGCCCGCTTCGCCAATCCGTTCGTGGCCGGCGCCCGCGGCTACATCGACGACGTGATCCAGCCGCACGAGACGCGCAAGCGCATCTGCCGCAGCCTGACCATGCTGCGCGCCAAGAAGCTGGAGAACCCGTGGCGCAAGCACGGCAACATCCCGCTGTGAGACGGGGGAACGCCATGTTCAGGACAATCCTGATCGCCAATCGAGGCGCCGAGCGGAGGCGTGCCGCCGCGGGCTCGACCTTGCCTGCGCGCGCAGCGCGTGGCGATTTCGCCTCGAGGTAGCCATGTTCAAGAAGATCCTCATCGCCAATCGAGGCGAAATCGCCTGCCGCGTGATCAAGACTGCCAGGAAGATGGGCATCGCCACGGTCGCCGTGTACTCCGAGGCCGACGCCGACGCGCTGCACGTGCAGCTCGCCGACGAGTCGGTGCTGCTCGGTCCGCCGCCCAGCCGCGAGAGCTATCTCGTCGCGGAGAAGGTCATCGCCGCCTGCAAGGCCACCGGCGCCGAGGCCGTGCACCCGGGCTACGGCTTCCTCAGCGAGAACGAGGAGTTCGCGCGGCAGGTCGAGGAGCAGGGCATCGTCTTCATCGGCCCCAAGCACACCAGCATCGCCGCGATGGGCGACAAGATCGCGTCGAAGCGGCTGGCCCGGGAGGCGAAGGTCAGCACGATCCCGGGCTTCAACGAGGCGATCGACTCGGCCGAGCAGGCGGTCGCCATCGCCCGCGAGATCGGCTACCCGGTGATGATCAAGGCCAGCGCCGGCGGCGGCGGCAAGGGCCTGCGGGTGGCCTTCAACGACAGGGAGGCGCTCGAAGGCTTCGGCTCGTGCCGCAACGAGGCCGCTGCCGCCTTCGGCGACGACCGGGTGTTCATCGAGAAGTTCATCGAGGGGCCGCGCCACATCGAGATCCAGGTGCTGGGCGACGCGCACGGCAACGTCGTCTATCTCAACGAGCGCGAGTGCAGCATCCAGAGGCGCCACCAGAAGGTGATCGAGGAGGCGCCGTCGCCCTTCATCAGCGACGCCACGCGCCGCGCCATGGGCGAGCAGGCGGTGCGGCTCGCCCGGGCCGTGAAGTACCAGAGCGCCGGCACGGTCGAGTTCGTGGTCGGCCGCGACCAGGGCTTCTACTTCCTCGAGATGAACACGCGGCTGCAGGTCGAGCACCCGGTCACCGAGTGCATCACCGGCATCGATCTGGTCGAGCAGATGATCCGCGTGGCCGCCGGCGAGAAGCTGCCGTTCCGGCAGGAGGACATCGCGCGCCGCGGCTGGGCGATGGAGTGCCGAATCAACGCCGAGGATCCGTTCCGCGGCTTCCTGCCCAGCACCGGGCGCCTGGTGCGCTACCTGCCGCCGCCGACGACGATGGAGGCCGCCCGGCCGGTGCCCGAGGGCGGCGGCGTGCGCGTCGACACCGGCGTCTACGAGGGCGGCGAGATCCCGATGTACTACGACTCGATGATCGCCAAGCTGATCGTGCATGGCCGCGACCGCGCCGAGGCGATCAACCGCATGCGCGAGGCGCTCAATGCCTTCGTGATCCGTGGCGTGTCGAGCAACATCCCGTTCCAGGCGGCGCTGCTGGCGCACCCCAGGTTCGTCGCCGGCGACTTCGACACCGGCTTCATCGCCGCCCACTGGCCGAAGGGTTTCCGCGCCGACGACGTGCCGCACGAGGACCCGGACTTCCTCATCGCCATGGCCGCCGGCGCCTACCGCCGCTACCTCGACCGCGCCGCGGGCATCAGCGGCCAGATGGAGGGCCACGGCGTGCGCATCGGCACCGACTTCGTCGCCGCGGTGCGGGGCGAAGGCGGGCACCACCGCTTCGTGCCGGTGAAGATCGTCGTCGAGGGCGCCACGCGGGTGCGGATCAACGACCGCGAATACGCGCTGAAGGCGAGCTGGCAGTTCGGAGGCATCCGCGCCCACGGCACCTGCAACGGCAAGCCTTTCGTGGCGCAGCTCGAGCGCCACGGCCTGTGGATCCGCGTCGATCACAACGGCCGCCGCATCGACGTGCAGCTGATGAGCGCGCGCGCCGCCGAACTGCTGGCCAAGATGCCGTTCAAGGCGCCGCCGGATCTGTCCAAGTTCCTGCTGTCGCCGATGCCCGGCCTGCTGGTGGACGTCGCCGTCGAGCCCGGCCAGTCGGTGCGGGCGGGCGAGCGGCTGGCGGTGATCGAGGCGATGAAGATGGAGAACGTGCTGCGCGCCGAGCGCGACGGCACGGTCAAGGAAGTGCTCGCCGGCAGGGGCGACACCCTGGCGGTCGATCAGCCGATCCTGAGTTTTCTCTGAACGGGGAGCGCGCCATGTCCGCATCGAGGCCCTTTCGCGTCCTCGGCATCCAGCAGATCGCCATCGGCGGCGCCGACAAGCAGCGGCTCAGGTCGCTCTGGGTCGACATCTTCGGCCTGGCGGTGAAGGGCAACTTCCGCTCCGAGCGCGAGAACGTCGACGAGGACATCCTCGCCATCGGCGGCGGGCCGCACGAGGTCGAGGTCGACCTGATGCAGCCGCTCGACCCGGAGAAGAAGCCGGCGGTGCACACGACGCCGCTGAACCACGTCGGCCTGTGGATCGACGATCTGCCGGCCGCCGTGGCCTGGATGACGGCGCAGGGCGTGCGCTTCGCCCCCGGCGGCATCCGCAGGGGCGCCGCCGGCCACGACATCTGCTTCATCCACCCGAAGGGCAGCGACGAGTTTCCGCTCGCCGGCGAAGGGGTGCTGATCGAACTCGTTCAGGCGCCGCCGGAGGTGGTGGCGGCGCTGTCGGGCGGGGCGTCCTGAACGATCGGTGCGGCGACGCTGCGGAACCGGATGGTCGCCGGTCCGTGCGGCTGCCTGCCCTGCGGTCGGCCGGACAACATCGCCCATGAACGCGCGCACCGCCTTCCTCGTCGGCTTCACCGTGCTTGCCGTCGCGCTGGCGTTGTTCCTGCCCGCCATGCCGCAGCCGCTCGCCTACCACGACTTCGCCGACAAGCGCGAGGCCTACGGGATCGAGAACTTCTTCGACGTGACCTCGAACCTGGCGTTCACCGCCGCCGGCCTGGCCGGCCTGTTCGCGGTGCTGCGGCCGCGCAGCTGCTTCGCCAGCCCGTCCGAGCGCTGGCCGTACCTGGTCTTCGCCGTCGGCGTGCTGGCCACCGGCGCCGGGTCCTGCTACTACCACCTGTATCCAAACAACGAGACCCTGTTCTGGGACCGGCTGCCGATGACGATCTCGTTCATGTCGCTGGTTGCCGCCCAGATCGTCGACCGTGTCGACGCGCGCGCCGGCCTGCTGGCGCTGGTGCCGATGCTGCTGGTGGGCGTGGCAACCGTCGTCTACTGGATCGTCACCGAGCGGCTCGGACGAGGCAACGTGGTGCCCTATGCGGTGCTGCAGGGCTACGCGGTCGTCGTGCTGCTGAAGCTCGCCGCCCTGCACCCGTCGCGCTACACCCACGGCAATGCCATCTACGCCGTGTTCGCCGGCTATCTGTTCGCCAAGGGTTTCGAGCACTTCGACCGGCAGATCTTCGAGCTGACCGGCGTCGTCAGCGGCCACACGCTCAAGCACGTGGCGGCGGGCATCGCCGGGCTGCCGGTGGTGTGGATGCTGTGGCGGCGGCAGCTGGTCGCGC
>CAYLZU010000337.1:0-3756 GCA_964388005.1 uncultured Burkholderiaceae bacterium | reverse complement strand
GCACCGCCGAGCGGCCGCAGGCGCGCTTCGTCGCCAGCGCCGCCAACGGCGCCTTGCAGCGGGTCAAGGTGGCACCGTTTCTCGGCGCCGGCAAGCGCCTGGCCGGGCTTGTCTTCACCCTCGACGACGTCGGCCAGTTGATGGGGCGCGAAAGCCAGCGGCTGCGGCTGCTGCAGTCACTGGCCACCGGGGTGCGCTCGCCGGTGGCGAACCTGCGCGCGGCGACCGAGAACCTGGCGTCGTTTCCCGACATGCCGGCCGACCGCCGCGCCCAGTTCGTCGACATCGCGGTGGCCGAGGCGCGGGTGCTGACCGAGCGGCTGAACACCGCCCTGCTCGCCTATGCCGATGCGCTGAAGGGCAGCCTGACGCTGGAGGACATGCGCGCCGCCGACCTGCTGGCGGTGGCGCAGCGGCGCATCTCCGAGGCCCTGCAGCTGCCGGTGGCGATCGAGGACGTCGATGCCGACCTGTGGCTGCGGGTCGACAGCTATGCGATCGCCCATGCGATGACCTTTCTCGCCGCGCGGCTGGCCGGCGACTACGACCTGCACGGCTTCCGCCTGCGCGCCGGCAGCGGCGGCGGCTTCGGCGAGGTCGACCTGGTGTGGACCGGCGCCATCGTCGGCTCGGACGCGCTGTCGCTGTGGGAGGGCGAGCCGATGCGCATCGGCGCCGAGGAGACGCCGCTCACCCTGCGCGACGTGCTCGAGCGCCACGGCGGCGAGGCGTGGCTGCAGGTCGAGAAGATCCGCCAGATCTCGCGCATCCGGCTGCTGCTGCCGCGCGGCCAGGCCGCGGCGCCGGTTCCCTTCCGGGCCGCCGCCGCCGAGAGCCGCCCCGAGTTCTACGACTTCGACCTCTTCGAGCGCATCGACGCCGCCGGAGAGCTCGCCGAACGAAAGCTCAGCGAGCTCACCTACACCGTCTTCGACACCGAGACCACCGGGCTGGAGCCGTCGGCCGGCGACGAGATCATCTCCATCGGCGCCGTGCGCATCGTCAACGGCCGCATGCTGAAACAGGAGGTGTTCGAGCAGCTGGTCAACCCCCGCCGGCCGGTGAGCCGCGAGTCGACCGCGGTGCACGGGATCGACGGCAGGCAGCTCGTCAACGAGCCGCCGATCGAGCAGGTGCTGCCGCGCTTCCACCGCTTCTGCGAGGACACGGTGCTGGTGGCGCACAACGCCGCCTTCGACATGCGCTTCCTGGAACTGAAGGAGGCGGCCACCGGGGTGCGCTTCGGCCAGCCGGTGCTCGACACGCTGCTGCTGTCGGCGGTGGTGCATCCGAGCCTGGACAACCACCACCTCGACATGATCGCCGAGCGGGTCGGCGTGCGCGTCATCGGCCGCCACACCGCGCTCGGCGACGCGCTGCTCACCGGCGAGGTGTTCCTGCGCCTGATCCCGCTGCTCGCCGAGCGCGGCATCGTCACCCTCGGCCAGGCGCTCGAAGCCTCGCGCGCGACCTACCACTCCCGACTGCAGTACTGACCCGGGCCAAGACATGCCGCCACTCGAACCCGCCACCGACAACCGGATCGAACGCCGCCTGGTCGCCGAACAGCAGACGCTGGCGCAACCGCTGCGCGTGCTGCTGCGCGGTGACCCGGTGGTCTGCGACCAATCGTTCACCGTGCGCGCGGCCCTGACGCGGATGAACGAGGCCCATGTCGGCGCCATCGTCGTCGTCGACGCTCGCCGCCGGCCGGTCGGCATCTTCACCGAGCGCGATCTGCTGCGGGCGATGCCCGACCTCGACCTCGATGCACCCGTCACCCGGTTGATGGTTCCGGAGCCGCTGGCGCTGCCGGCGCACACGCCGTCGTACGAGGCGGCGCTGATGATGGTCGAGCACCGCATCCGCCATGTCCTGGTCACCGACGAGGAGCGGCTGGCCGGCGTCGTCTCCGAGCGGGCGCTGTTCTCGCTGCAGCGGCTGGGGCTGGGCGAGCTGACGATGGAGATCCGGCTGGCGCGCGACGTCGAGACGCTGGCGCAGCTGGCCGGCCGCGTGCGGCAGCTGACGCGCACGCTGGTCGAGGAAGGCGTGGCGGCGGAACGGCTGACGCTGTTCGTCTCGGTGCTCAACGACCGCATCAGCGAGCGGATCATCGAACTGACGCGCAAGCGCCACGCCTGGGGCCGGATCGGCTGGTGCTGGCTGTCGTTCGGCAGCGAAGGAAGGCTCGAGCAGACCTTCGCCACCGACCAGGACAACGGCCTGCTGTTCGTCGCCCACGACGGCACGCCGCCGGCGCGGGTGCGCGAGCTGCTGCTGCCGTTCGCGCGCGGGGTCAACGAGGCGCTCGACGCCTGCGGCTTCCCGCTGTGCAAGGGCAACGTCATGGCCTCGAACCCGGAGCTGTGCCTGTCCTTCGACGAGTGGAAGGCGAAGCTCGCGGGCTGGCTGGACAACTCGGAGCCCAAGGCGCTGCTCGATGCGTCGATCGTCTTCGACTTCCGGCCGCTGGCCGGCGACGCGCGCCTGGCCGCCGACCTGCGCCAGTGGTTCCTCGACGTCACCCGCAAGCGGCCCAATTTCCTGCGCCTGCTCGCCGAGACGGCGCTTCAGGCAAGACCGCCGCTGGCGCGCTGGAAGGACTTCGTCACCGAGGACGCGCCCGGCGCGCCGGGGACGATCAACCTGAAGATGTACGGCGTGCGGCCGTTCGTCGACGCCGCCCGCGTCTACGCGCTGGCCAAGGGGCTGGCGCCGACCAACACCGCCGACCGGCTGCGCGCGATGGGCGCCGCCGGCGCCGTGCCGGCCGAGGAATCGCGGTCGATGCTGGCGGCCTTCCTGCTGCTGCAGCGGATCCGGCTCGAACACCAGGCAGGTCTCGATCAGCTCACCGCCGACGACCGCCCGAACCGGATCGATCCGTCGAAACTGAACGAACTCGACCGCCGGTCGATGAAGGAAGCCTTCAAGCTGCTGCGCGATCTGCAGTCGCGGCTGGCCATGGACTATCAGCTCTGACGAACCGCCATCGCGGCGCGGCGGATCGCCGGCCCCTCCGCCAGCCGAGCGGGCGCCGCCATCAGGAGCGCGGCGGCTTGTCCTCCGGCGGTCCGTCGCGGTGCCGTCCCCGCGCCGAGACGATCATCCATACCGCCGCGGCGAGGCCGATCGCGGCCAGCAGGAACTCCATCGCGCCTCAACCTTTCGCGGTCGCCTGCTGGCCCTTGACCACCGTCATCGCGGCGGCGACCAGCGAGCCGACATCGGCGAGGTTGGCCGGCAGGATCAGCGAATTGCCGCTCTTCGCCAGGCCGGCGAAGGCGTCGACGTACTTCTCGGCCACCTTCAGGTTGACCGCCTCCATGCCGCCCGGCGACTGGATCGCCTGCGCCACCTTGCGGATCGCCTCGGCGGTGGCTTCGGCGACCGCCAGCAGCGCGCCGGCCTCGCCCTGGGCGATGTTGATCTGCGCCTGCTTCTCGCCCTCGGAGCGGGCGATCGCCCCTTCGCGCTCGCCGGTGGCGATGTTGATCTGCTCCTGCTTGCGGCCTTCGGAGGAGGCGATCAGCGCCCGCTTCTCGCGCTCGGCGGTGATCTGCTGCTGCATCGCGTGCAGGATCACCTGCGGCGGCGTCAGGTCCTTGATCTCGTAGCGCAGCACCTTGACGCCCCAGTTCATCGCCGCCTCGTCGATCGCCGAGACGACCTGCGCGTTGATCGCGTCGCGCTCCTCGAAGGTCTTGTCCAGTTCCATCTTGCCGATGACGCTGCGCAACGTGGTCTGGGCGA
>CAYLZU010000336.1:0-3759 GCA_964388005.1 uncultured Burkholderiaceae bacterium | reverse complement strand
CTGAGCGCTCAGCGCGAGGGCAGTCCAGCGAAGAAGCCGCGTCAGCGCAGGCCGAGCAGCCGATCCAGCGACAGCGTGCCGCCGCCGCGGCCGGCGAGATACAGCAGCGCTGTCGCCCACACCAGGTGCGTCGGCCACGCCGCCGGGTAGACAAAGACCTGGATCACCGCCGTCATGCCGAGCAGCGCCAGCGCCGAAAACCGCGTCGCCAGTCCCAGCACGAGCAACAGCGGGAACAGGTGCTCGGCATAGGCGGCGAGGTGCGCCGCCAGCTCGGGCGGCAGCACCGGCACCTGGTACTCGTCGGCAAACAGCGCCACCGCGTTGTCGCTGACGGTGAGGAAGCCTTCCACCTTGGTGCGCCCCGAAAGCCAGAACACGCCGGCGATGCCGAGCCTTGCCGCCAGCGCCAGCAGGTCGTGGCCGATCAGCGAACCGAGCAGGTCGGCGATGCGGTTGTGCAGCCCGCGCGCGCCGGCGGCGGGAGATGCGGATCGGGTCATGGCGGTCATCGGGACGGTTCCTCGAGGACGCCGGATTCGAGGGCGCTGAAGGCGCCGGCATCCAGCAGTTGATGGACGAGCGCCGACAGATCGGCGCCCGGTTCGACCTCGAGCGCCGCCTGCACCGCGCCTTCGATGCGCTCGCCCTCGGCGCAGGCGTCGAGGAAGGCGACGCCTGCGCGGCCGAGCGGCCGATGCCGCACCTCGGCGAACGGCCGCGTCAGCAGCGCGCCTTCGCCTTGCCAGTCGAGTTCGCCGATCGTGCCGTCGCCGTCGC
Source organism: uncultured Burkholderiaceae bacterium (assembly GCA_964388005.1). Classification (GTDB taxonomy): domain Bacteria; phylum Pseudomonadota; class Gammaproteobacteria; order Burkholderiales; family Burkholderiaceae_F; genus JADJWR01. The sequence goes on along the minus strand of CAYLZU010000336.1, from coordinate 2,979 downwards.
GGCTGCGGCTCCAGATCGAGTAGATCGGCGCCTCGTCGAACCAGCGCCAGCCCGCCGCCGGATGCAGCCGCAGGCGCAACGGCGCCATCTCGCGCGGCGCCAGCGCGGCAAGCCGCGCCGGATCGAGCAGCGGCGCGTCGGCGGCGACATGCGCCTCGCTCCACAGTCGGTCCAGCCGCGCCACGCCGGCGAGATAGGGCAGTTCGGCCGCCGGGGCAAAGGCGGCGAGGAAGTCGGCAAAATCTTCGCCGTAGTCGAGCAGCGTCGGATGCGAAGGCAGCGACTCGCGCGCGAAGACGGCCGCGGCGGCGCGAAACCACTCCTCACCCACCAGGCGGGCGACCGCCGGATAGTTGGCGGCGAGGGCGTCGATGCAGCCCTTCATCACCGTGTTGCGGTAGACGGCGAAGCCGGGCTGCGCCGTCAGCCCGGCGACCAGCGGCTCGTCGGCTGCCGCATCGGGCGCCACCAGGGCGCGCGCGAAGGCATCCTGGTAGGCGGACAGTTGACTCGCCATCACGCCGCCTCCGCCAGCGGCATCGATGCGACCAGGACGTCGTGCGCGCGCTGCCGCTCGGCCATCAGCTCGGCGAACGGCGGAATCTTCTCGTCGCGCTCGATCAGCGTCGGCCTTGGGCCGATGCGGCCGATCAGCCGCTCGTACAGCCGCCACACCGCCGCCGCCACCGGCGCATCGTGGCTGTCGATCAGCAGTTGCCGGCCATGCTGCGGATCGGCGCTGTGGCCGGCAAGGTGGATCTCGGCGACCAGCTCGCCGGGCACGGCGTCGATGGTCCGAGCCGCGTCGTCGCCGAGGTTGCTGGCGCTGACGAAGACGTTGTTCACGTCGAGCAGCAGCGCGCAGCCGCTGCGCCGCGCGATCTCGACCAGGAACTCGACCTCGCCGTACTCGTGCTGCCCGAAGCGCAGGTAGTGCGACGGATTCTCCAGCGCGATCGGCCGCTGCAGCCGCTCCTGCACGCGGCCGATGTTGGCGACGATCCGCGCCAACGCCTCGGCCGTGCGCGGCACCGGCAGCAGGTCGGGCCGGTACGCGCCCTGCCAGGCGCTCCAGGCCAGGTGCTCGGACACCAGAGCCGGCTCGAAGCGCTGCACCAGCGCCGCCAGCCGGTCGAGGTGGCGCGGATCGGGGTCGGCGTCGGCGGCGAGCGACAGCGCCACGCCGTGCAGAGACAGCGGATGCTCGCGGCGGATCGCCTCCAGCCACGCCAGCCGCGGGCCGCCGGCGACCATGTAGTTCTCGGGGTGTACCTCGAACCAGAGGCCGGGCGCCGCGCAGTCCCTGGCGTCGGCGAAGTGCTGCGGCTTCAGGCCGAGGCCGGCGGAGATCGGCGTCACGGACGGCATTCGGCGCGCAACGGCTGGCGTGAAGTCGTGCCGCGGCGGCGTCGGGGAGGCGCGCACCGCGGCGTCGATCGGCAAAGCGGCGCTCAGCTCTTCACCGGCGTCAGCGAGCCCGTGCCCTTCGGCGTCTTGATGGTGGTGCAGGTGCCCTTCGGGACCATCTTCCACGCATTGCCCTGGTAGTCGACCTTCGACGTGCCGGCGCAGGTCGTGCCGGGGCCGGCGGCGCAGTCGTTCTGGCCGGCCTTGGCGACGCCGTAGCACTTTTCTTTCTCGCCCTTCATCGCGGCGCCCTTGTCCTGGGCGAGGGTGGCGCCGGAGGCGACGGCGGCCAGCGCAAAGGCGGTGATGGCAAGCGTGTGACGACGGTTCATGCGGATTCTCCTCGGGTCGGGTTGACGGGACCGGCGCGGTCCCGCGTCCGGTCTGGCTGCTTATTCGCGCCAGGGGGGCGCAAAGTTACAGTCGAAGGCAGAATCCGGCGAAATTCTTTTTGCCGCCCGCTGTAACCGGGCGCTCGATTCCTTCGAACCTCCGGTGGAAGCCGCGTGAATCCGGACCTGGATGTCCGCCAGCAGAGATTGCGCGACCTTCTGGTTGCGGCGCAGCGCGGCGATGCCCGGTCCTACCGCGAGTTCCTGCGCGAACTGGCGCCTCTGCTGCGCGGCTACTTCCGCCAGCGACTGCGCTCGCTGCCCGACGACGTCGAGGACCTGGTGCAGGAAACGCTGCTCGCCGTGCACAACAACCGACACACCTACGATCCGCGCCAGCCGTTCAGCGGCTGGGCGTATGCGATCGCCCGCTACAAGATGGTCGACCTGCTGCGCGCGCGCGCCGGGCGCGAGGCGTTGCACGATCCGCTCGACGACGAGGCCGAGCAGCTGCTGACCGACGCCGAGCCGGCCGCCGCCGAGGCGCGGCGCGATCTCGGCCTGCTGTTGCGGCAGTTGCCCGACCGGCAGCGGCTGCCGATCGAGTACGTGAAGATCGAGGGCCTGTCGGTGGCCGAGACGTCGCGGCGCACCGGGATGTCGGAGTCGGCGGTCAAGGTCGGCGTGCACCGTGGTCTGAAGGCGCTGGCGGCGCTCGTCCGCGCGACACGATGAAGACCGACGACCTCATCGTTGCGTTGGCCACCGGCGCCGAACCGGTCGATCCGCGCCTGCCGTCGCGGCGGATGCTCGTCGCAGCCGTGGCCGGAGTGGCGCTGGCCGTGCCGCTGATGTTCGGCCTGCTCGGGCTGAACCCGCTCCTGGCGCGGGCGGCCGGCGCGCCGATGTTCTGGATCAAGCTTGCCTTCGTCACCGCGACCGCGGCCGCCGCGTTCGCCGCCGCGCTGAAACTCGCCCAACCCGGCGCGGCGGTGCGGCGAACCGGCGTTGCGCTGGCGATTCCGTTCGTCTCGTTGTGGCTGCTGGCCGCCGTCGTCCTCGCCGTCTCGGCGCCGGGCGACCGCCAGGCACTGCTGCTCGGCAGCACCTGGAGCGCCTGCCCGCTCAACATCGCCGTCCTGTCGGCACCGGCGCTGCTCCTGTCGCTGTGGGCGATGCGCGCGGGGGCACCGACGCGGCCGGCGATGGCCGGCGCGGCGGCCGGATTGCTCGCCGGCGG
>CAYLZU010000335.1:0-3772 GCA_964388005.1 uncultured Burkholderiaceae bacterium | reverse complement strand
GGGCCGTCCCAAGGGCGAATCCATGAGCGCGCAGCGCGAAGGTAGTCCAGTGAACCCGCCGGGCCGTTCCGAGGGCGAGTCCCTGAACGCGGCCGACGTCCTGCCGCGGCTCGGCCGCTGGGCGCTCGGCTACCTGTTCCGCCTCGGCCACGGCGCCTTCTTCTTCGTCGAACTGCTGAAGAACCTGCCGGCGTCGCTGCGGCGCTTCTACCTGGTGGTGGCGCAGATCCACGCCATCGGCAACTACTCGATGGTGATCATCGTCGCCTCGGGGCTGGCGGTCGGCTTCGTGCTGGCGCTGCAGGGCTACTACACGCTGAGCCGCTACGGCGCCGCCGAATCGCTCGGGCTGCTGGTGGCGCTGTCGCTGGTGCGCGAACTGGGGCCGGTGGTGACGGCGCTGCTGTTCGCCGGCCGTGCCGGAACGTCGCTCACCGCCGAGATCGGCCTGATGAAGGCCGGCGAGCAGCTGGCGGCGATGGAGATGATGGCCATCGATCCCAGACAGCGGGTGCTGGCGCCGCGGCTGGCCGGCGGCATCATCGCCATGCCGCTGCTGGCGGCGATGTTCTCGGCGGTGGGCATCTTCGGCGGCTACGTGGTCGGGGTGCTGCTGATCGGCATCGACCCGGGGCAGTTCTGGTCGCAGATGCAGTCCGGGGTCGATGTCTGGGACGACGTCGGCAACGGCATGGTCAAGAGCTTCGTCTTCGGCGTCACCTGCACCTTCGTCGCGCTGTACGAAGGCTACGAGGCCGAGGCGACCCCGGAGGGCGTGGCCCAGGCCACCACGCGCACGGTGGTGATCTCGTCGCTGGCGGTGCTGCTGCTCGACTTCGTGCTGACGGCGGTGATGTTCTCGACGCCGCGCTGACTGAAAAAGGGACGACGGATGACGCGCAGGAACATCGAAACGCTGGTCGGGCTGTTCGTGCTCGCCGGCTTCGTCGCCATCGGCTACCTGGCGCTGAAGGCGGCCAACCTGGCGGCGATGACCGTCGGCGAGACCTACACGGTCACGGCGCTGTTCGACAATGTCGGCGGGCTGAAGCCGCGGGCGCCGGTGAAGAGCGCCGGCGTGACCGTCGGCCGGGTGTCGTCGATCTCGCTTGACGGCAGGACCTTCCAGGGAGTGGTGACGATGGAGCTGGAGAAGCGCTACGCCTTTCCCAAGGACACCTCGGCGTCGATCCTGACCGCCGGTCTGCTCGGCGACCAGTACATCGGTCTGAACCCGGGCGGCGACGAGAACAACCTCGCCGCCGGCGACGTGATCCGCATGACCCAGTCGGCGGTGGTGCTGGAGAACTTCATCGGCCAGATGCTGTACAACCGCGCCGCCGAAGGCGGCGAGGCGAAGAAGTGAGCCGCCGGTGAACGCGATGGCCCGGGTCGTCCGTCTCCTCGCCGCGCTGGCGGTTGCCGGCGTCCTGGGCGCCTGCGCGACCATCCCGCAGGGAGCGGGCGGCAACCCGGTCGATCCGTGGGAGGTCTACAACCGCCACATGTTCGACGTCAACGATCGCGTCGACCGCGCGGTGCTCAAGCCGGTGGCGCAGTTCTACGAGGACGTGGTGCCCGAGCCGGCGCGGACGTGCATCAACAACGCCTTCCGCAACCTCGGCGAGCCGGTGAACGCGATCAACAACCTGCTGCAGGCCAAGCCGGCCGAGGCGATGACCGACGTGCTGCGGTTCTTCTGGAACAGCACCGTCGGCCTGCTCGGCTGCATCGACATCTCGGCCAAGGCCGGGGCGCCGCGCAGCAACGAGGACTTCGGTCAGACGCTCGGCGTCTGGGGCTTCGAAGCGGGACCGTACTTCGTGCTGCCTCTGCTCGGCCCGAGTTCGGTCCGCGACACCGCCGGAAGGCTGTTCGACTTCCTTGGCACCGATCCGCTGTGGTACCTGGAGAACATCCGCCTGCGCAATTCGCTCGTCGGCTGGCGCCTTCTCGACACGCGCGCCAGCCTGCTGCCGGCGGAGAGGGTGCTCGATGCGGCGGCGATCGACCGCTACGAGTTCGTTCGAGATGCCTACCTGCAGCTGCGGCGCAACCTCGTCTATGACGGCAATCCGCCGCGGCTGAAGGATCCGGACGACGAGGACTTCGACAACGGGCCGCGGACGGATGCCGGAACCTCGACCGCGTCGGCCGGTCAACCGGAGGAGCCGGTCAGGCCTTAGTGGCCGCGTGTCCGCGACGCCGGCCACCTACAGGGACAACGCAACGATGAGCTACCTCTCCCGACTCGCTGCCGTTTCGATCGTCATCGCCGCCTTGCTGGCGCCGGCCGCGCCGCCGCCGGCGCTGGCGCAGGGCGCCGCCGCCGCCGCGATCGCCGCCCCCGACGCCCTGGTCAGGACGCTGTCGGAGGACGTGCTCGACTCGATCCGCAGGGATCCGAGCCTGCAGTCCGGCGACATCGCGAGGCTGAATGCGCTCGTCGACGAGAAGGTGCTGCCGTACGTCAACTTCGAGAAGATGACGCGGCTCGCGGTCGGGCGCGGCTGGCGCGAGGCCACGCCGGAGCAGCGGCAGGCGCTGACGCGCGAGTTCCGCACCCTGCTCGTGCGCACCTACGCCGGGGCGGTGTCGGCGGCGAAGGACTACCAGGTGCGGATGCAGCCGTTCCGCGCCGGGCCGAGCGACAGCGACGTGCTGGTGCGCACCCAGGCGGTGCCGTCGCGCGGCGAGCCGATCCAGCTCGACTACCGGCTCGAAAGGACCGACGCCGGCTGGAAGATCTACGACGTCAACGTCATGGGCATCTGGCTGGTCGAGAACTACCGCAACACCTTCGCCGGTGAGATCAGCCGCGGTGGCGTCGACGGCCTGATCAGGACCCTGGTCGATCGCAACAAGGCTCTGGAGAGCAGGACCTCCTGAGTGCGGCGGGCCGTCCCCGGCGCGGACCCCTCGGGCGCCGGCGGCATGGTCGTCGAACGAGCGCGCCGATGAAGATCGAGGCAAGGTCGATCACCAACGCCAACGCCGGCGAGCTGCTCGCCGAGGGCGCGGCGGCGATCGCCGGCGGCGACTTCGCCTTCGACCTGTCGGCGGTCGCCGAGGTGGATTCGGCGGCGGTGGCGCTGCTGCTCGAGTGGCAGCGGCAGGCGGTGGCGCGCGGCGGCCGCCTGGTCCTCGGCGGCGTGCCGGCCGACATCGCCAGCCTGGCCAGGCTCTACGGCGTCGACTCGCTGCTCGATCTCGGCGCCGGGCCGGGGCGCTGAAGTCGCGGCCGCCGGAGCTTCTACAATAGGCGGGCCGCCGTCCTGGAGCCAGGGCGGCGGCCTTTTTTTCGATCATGCCCACCGTCGCCGCCATCGAAGTCACCGACCTCGTCAAGCGCTACCCGCGCGTGACCGCGCTCGATCGCGTCAGCCTGCGGGTGGAGCAGGGCGAGTTCTTCGGCCTGCTCGGTCCGAACGGGGCGGGCAAGACGACCCTGATCACGATCGTCGCCGGCCTGGCGCGAGCCACCGCTGGCCGGGCGACGGTGCTCGGGCACGACGTCGTCACCGACTACCGCGAGGCGCGCCGCCGCATCGGCGTGGTGCCGCAGGAACTGGTGTTCGATCCGTTCTTCACCGTGCGCGAGACGCTGCGCTTCCAGTCCGGCTACTTCGGCTTGCGCCACAACGACGACTGGATCGACGAGGTGATGGCCAACCTCGACCTGACCGGCAAGGCCGACGCCAACATGCGCACGCTGTCGGGCGGCATGAAGCGGCGCGTGCTGGTGGCGCAGGCGCTGGTGCACCGGCCGCCG
>CAYLZU010000334.1:0-3779 GCA_964388005.1 uncultured Burkholderiaceae bacterium | reverse complement strand
TGGGCCAGCAGGTTGAACTGGCTGTCGCTGCCGAAGTCGGTGGCCAGTCCAAGGCCGAAGCGCAGGTAGTCCGGCCCCCAGGACTTCTCCCGCGGCTCGATGAGCAGCGCCCGCGGGCCGGTTTCGCCGCCGACGATGCGATAGGTGATGCTCTCGAAGTCGCGGCGGCCGAAGATCCGCCGCAGGTCGGCGCCGAGCTCTTCCTCCTTCAGCGGTTCGCCGGGCTTGCTCTCGACCAGGCCGAGCAGCACCTGCGGGTTGGTGCGCTGCAGTCCTTCGACGCGGATCTCGTCGACGGTGCCCAGCCCCTTGCCTTCGGCAACCTGAACCTTGCGCAGCGCCGCGTACTGCTCCGGCGGCAGGCTGTAGCGGCCGAGCGACTCGGCCAGCGCCCGTGCCGCCTGCTCGCCGATTGCGATCGCCTCGACCGAGCGGCTGAAGTTGCCGGCCGAGATGTCGCCGAGCTCCGGCGCGATCAGCACGTCCTGCGGCCGCATCCGCTTGATCTGGTCGTCGACCGTCTGCTTGCCGAGGAAATTGATCAGCTGCCCGACCACCGACAGCGCCGAGGTGATCTCGTCGCGCCTCAGCGGCGGCGTCGAGATGTTGACCGCGATCACGACATCGGCGCACAGCTTGCGCGCCTCGTCGATCGGCAGGTTGTTGGCGATGCCGCCGTCGACCAGCAGCCGCCCGTCGATCTCGACCGGCGTGATCGCTCCCGGAACCGACATGCTGGCGCGCATCGCCTGGGCGATGCTGCCGCGTTCGAGCACGACCGCCTCGCCGGTCTCGATGTCCGTGGCCATGGCGCGGAACGGGATCGGCAGCTTCCGAAAGTCGGTGATGTCGAGGGCCGGCAGCGCCAGCGAGCGGAAGAACGATTCGATCGATACCCCGGCGATGACGCCCTTGGGCAGCGCCAGACCGCCTTCGGTCACACCGAATTCGGGCGCGAACAGCGTCTTGTAGTCGTCGATCTTGCGGCGGACGGCGATTTCCTTGCGCGGCGGCTGGTCGCGGAAGATCGCCGCCCAGTCCGCCCCGAGCACCAGCTTCTCCATCTCGGCGGGCGTGCGGCCGGCGGCGAAGGTGCCACCGACGATGGCGCCCATGCTGGTGCCGGTCACGCAGTGGATCGGCACCCGCAGTTCCTCCAGCACCTTGAGCACGCCGACATGCGCGATGCCGCGCGCGCCGCCGCCGGACAGCGCCAGGCCGATGCGCGGCGCCGCCGCCGGCGCCGCGGCTGGAGAGGTCTGCGCCGTCGCCACCGGGCAGCACGCGATGACGAGGGCAAAGGTCGCGGCGACGGCGCGCGCCGGGCGGGGCAGCGATGAGACACACATGGTCAGGCTTTTCCTCGTTCGATCTCGGCTTGGGCGGCCGCCAGCGTACAGGGCCGGCGTTGGGCCCCCAAAGCGTATCGACGATCGGGGGAAACGCGGACCGAATCCCGGCAGCAGCGAGACAGGATGCGGCGACGATGGCGCGTCAGTCGGGCGGAAGCCCCAGCACCTCGAACGACCGCTGCAACTCGGCGCTCATCGGCAGGCCCAGGCGGATGCCCGAGGGCAACGCGCGCAGGAACCACTTGTCGTAGATCCAGCGCAGTTCGCGCGACGCCGCCAGGCGCCGGAACGCGGCATCGACCGCCGCCGCCAGCGGCGCATCGTCGCGGGCGAACATGATCCCGTACGGCTCGTGGGACAGCAGTTCGCCGACCACGGCGTACTGCCCGCGCAGGCCCTTCTCGGCGATGAACGCGGTGAGCAGGATGTCGTCGCCAGCCAGCGCATCGGCCTCGCCGGCGGAGACCATCTGCAGCGCCTGCGCGTAGTCGTCGGCAACGACCACGGTGGCGCCACGAGCGATGGTGGTCGCGATGCGCCGCATCGCCTCTTCGTTCGTGGTGCCGCGGACGACCGCGACCCGGCGCCCGGGAAGGTCGCGCGCCGCTCGCACCGGGCTGCCGCTCCGGACCATCAGCCGCGTGCCGGCGACGAAGATGAGCGGCGAGAACGCGACCTGACGGCGCCGCTCGGCGGTGTTGGTGGTGGCGCCGCACTCGAGGTCGACCTTGCCCTCGACGACCTGCTCGATCCGGTCGGCCGGCGTCACGCGCCGGTACTGGATGACGAGCATGGCGATGCCGGCGGCGTCGGCGATGTGCTCGACGATGGCCTCGCACAGGTCGATCGAGTAGCCGTACGGTTTCCCGTCCGGCCCTTCGAAGGAAAACGGCACCGCCGCCTGCCGGTAGCCGATGCGGACCTCGCCGGCATCCTTGATGCGCTTGAGCACGCCGGAGAGCGGCCTGGCCTCGCGGTCCGGGATGTACTGCGCCGAGGCGCCGCCGGAGGCGAACAGGCCAGCCAGGACGACGCCGGACACGCTCAGCAGCGCCGTCAGGCGGAGCGCTTCGGCGGCGGTTCTCATCGCGCGATCAGGCCCCGGCGGCATGCCCGACCGCCGCGCTGTCGGCATCGTCTTCCAGCTGCGGGCCGAGCTGGCCTTCCCACTTCGCCACGACCGAGGTGGCGATCGAATTGCCGATCACGTTGGTGGCGGTGCGCCCCATGTCGAGGAACTGGTCGATGCCCATGATCAGCGGCAGGCCGGCTTCGGGCAGGCCGAAGGTCGGTCGAGGTCTTCGGTGACGCGGTCAGTCACGCGGCCGTAGACGTCGACGCGTGCTTCGGTGGACCTGCTGATGGTCCCTGCTCCTTGCAGTGAAGGCTTTCGGGGTGCCGTGCACATGCCCCCGATGCTGTCCGGCGAGGACGGGGACGCAAGGCGCAAGGCGCAAGGGCGAGCAATCCGGCTCGCCAACACTCACCCTGTCGAGGGGCGAGCTGCCTGCGAGGCGTGCACCAGTGAAGCGAAGCGGAACTGGGCATGCTCGGTCGCAAGGCGAAGCTCTCCCTGCCTTACACCGGACGCCGATGATCGGCCTTTGGCTTGCCCGGCTTGGTCGGAAGGTCGCGGATTTCCGAACCGGCCTGCTGCTCGGCCAGGCGCACGTCGTAGAGTGCTTGCAGATTCATCCAGAACTGCGGGCTGGTGCCGAACCAGTGCGCGAGGCGAAGCGCGGTGTCGCCGGTGATCGCGCGCTTGCCGTTGATGATCTGGCTGATCCGGTTCGCGGGGACGCGGATTTGCCGCGACAGCTCGGTCGGGGTGACGCCGAGTTCCGTGAGCTCGTCGGCGAGGATCTCGCCGGGGTGAACTGGCGTACGGGCCATCGTCAGATTCCTTTCAGTGGTAGTCCACGATTTCGACGTTCGAGGGTCCGGTCTCTCCGTCTGGCCATTCAAGGCAGATCCGCCATTGCATGTTGATGCGGATGCTGTACTGGCCTTTCCGGGCGCCCTTCAATGCCTCGAGCGCGTTCGATGGCAGCGCCTGAAGGTCCGCAAGGCCGGTCGCAGCCGTGGATGATCGCGGCGGCAAGCTTCGGATCGAGCACGCCGAGGTCGCGGTTGGCCATCGCCGCCGCCTTCTTCACTTGGCCGAAGGCCTTGACGAAGTACGGCTCCGTCGACATCGGCATGCCGGTGATGTGGAAGTTCTCCTTGCCGCGCGGCGTCTGCACGCCGTACTAGGCGTCGTCGGGCAGCTGCTTCTCGCCGAGGAAGTCCTTCTCGATCCTTGGCGCGGCATCTCCCTGGGTTGTCGACGATGTCGTCCCGGCGCAGGCCGGGATCCAATTTTCCGCTGGCGAACCTGGGCCCCGGCCGGCGCCGGGGCGACGGACCCGGAGGGGCCGAGCAGCCGCG
>CAYLZU010000333.1:0-3785 GCA_964388005.1 uncultured Burkholderiaceae bacterium | reverse complement strand
CGGCGGCGCCGAGATGATGTCGCGGGCGCTGAACATGGTTTCCGGGCCGTCGCGGACGGCGGACATCGAACTGACGCTGGTGCTCGGCGCGCACGGGCCGTATTCGGTGCACATCGTGCTCGCCACCGAAGACTGACATCACAAGGAGCGCGGCGTCATGAATGCCGCGCCACGGGGAGGAGGCATGTTGCGCGCTGCGGCTGGTGGCCGGGTGGCGGCGACGGCGATGGCGGCCGGCGCGCTGGCGCTGCCCGCTGCCGCTTCCGCCGCGGCTCTGGACGGCGCCGCGCTCGGCATCGGCTGGGCGATTCCCTTCGTCGGCATGCTGCTGTCGATCGCGCTGCTGCCGCTGGTGGCGCTGCGCATCTGGCATCACCACTACGGCAAGATCGCGGTCGGCTGGGCGGCCCTCACCCTGCTGCCGCTGGCGGCCACGCACGGGCCGGCGGCGGCGATCGATCTGGCGGCGCACACGCTGCTGCTGGAATTCCTGCCGTTCATCATCTTCATCGGCACGCTGTACGTGGTCGCCGGCGGCATCTACGTGCGCGGCAACCTGCACGGCTCGCCGTGGCTGAACACCGGCATCCTCGCCATCGGCGCCGGGCTTGCCAGCCTGATGGGCACCACCGGCGCGGCGATGCTGCTGATCCGGCCGCTGATCCGCGCCAACGACAACCGCCACTACCGCGTGCACACGATCGTGTTCTTCATCTTCATCGTCGCCAACGTCGGCGGCTCGCTGACGCCGCTCGGCGACCCGCCGCTGTTCCTCGGTTTCCTGAAGGGCGTGAGCTTCTTCTGGACCCTCGAGCACATGCTGCTGCCGATGCTGTTCGTGCTGGCGATCCTGCTGCTGCTGTTCTTCGCCATCGACAGCTGGCTGTACCGCAAGGACCTGGAGCGCGGGCTGAAGCGCGACCCGACGCCAGACTCGCCGCTGCGCATCGAGGGCGGCGTCAACTTCCTGCTGCTGGCGCTGGTGATCGGGGCCGTGCTGATGAGCGGGCTGGCCAGGACCGGCATCGAGGTGCAGGTGCTGGGCCAGCACCTCGTGCTCGAAGGGCTGATGCGCGATGCCGCCTTCATCGTCATCGCCGCGGTGTCGGTGGCGGTGACGAAGAAGTCCACCCGCAAGGCCAATCACTTCGGCTGGGCGCCGATCGAGGAGGTGGCGAAGCTGTTCCTCGGCATCTTCCTGACGATGGCGCCGGTGCTGCTGATGCTGCGCTCGGGAACGGAGGGCGTGTTCGCGCCGCTGGTGCGGCTGGTCACCGGCGAGGGCGGGCAGCCGCTCAACGCCGTGTACTTCTGGCTCGCCGGGGCGCTGTCGTCGTTCCTCGACAACGCGCCGACCTATCTCGTGTTCTTCAACCTCGCCGGCGGCGATCCGCAGGAGCTGATGACCACGCAGGCGGCGACGCTGCTGGCGATCTCCGCCGGCGCCGTGTTCATGGGCGCCAACACCTACATCGGCAACGCGCCGAACTTCATGGTCAAGGCGATCGCCGAGGAGCGCGGCATCCGCATGCCGGGGTTTTTCGGCTACATGCTGTGGTCGGGCGCTATCCTGCTGCCCATCTTCGCCGCCATGACCTTCGTCTTCTTCCGATGAACCGCACCGAGCGACCGCGCGTTGTCGTCACCCGCCGCCTGTACCCGTTCCTGATCGACGAGCTGAAGGACCTCTACTCGCTCGTCGACAACCAGGAGGACCGTTCGCTCACCGCCGAGGAGCTGGCGCAGCGGCTCGCCGGCGCCGACGGGCTGCTCGCTGTCGCCGGCGAGCGCGTCGACGAGGCGCTGCTGGCGCGGGCGCCGCGGCTGAAGGTGGTCGCCAACGTGGCGGTCGGCTACAACAACCTCGATCTGGCGGCCTGCACGCGGCGCGGCGTGGCGGCGACCAACACCCCCGACGTGCTCAACGAGACCACCGCCGACCACGGCTTCGCGCTGCTGCTGGCCGCGGCGCGGCGCCTCGGCGAATCGGAACGCTGGCTGCGCGCCGGGCACTGGAAGCGCTGGACCTTCGACATGTTCCCCGGCGCCGACGTGCACGGCCGCACGCTCGGCCTCATCGGCATGGGACGCATCGGCCGCGCCATCGCCCGCCGCGCGGCGGGTTTCTCGATGCGGGTCGTCTATCACAACCGCGCCCGCCTGCCGGAGGCGGAGGAGGGCGGCGCCGCCTGGCTGCCGAAGGAGGAACTGCTGCGGCAGGCCGACCACGTCGTGCTGATGGTGCCGTACTCGGCGCAGACGCATCACCTGATCGGCGCCGCCGAGCTGGCGCTGATGAAGCCCACGGCAGTGCTGGTCAACCTCGCCCGCGGCGGCGTCGTCGACGACGCGGCGCTGATCCGGGCGCTGCGCGACGGCAGGCTCGCCGCCGCCGGGCTCGACGTGTTCGAGGGCGAGCCAGCGCTGAACCCGGGCTTCCTCGAGCTGGAGAACGTGGTGCTGACGCCGCACATCGCCTCCAGCACGCGCGCCACCCGCGAGGCGATGGCGCGGCTGGCGATGCGCAACCTGGCCGAGGCGCTGGCCGGGCGGCGGCCGCCGTCGCTGCTGAACCCCGAGGTGTGGGAGCATCGCCGCTAGAACCGCAGGAGGCTCGGATGTCCGAGATCAAGTACAAGCGCGAACACCATCTGTCGATCAAGGACGCCAAGAAGATCGCGCAGAAGGCCGCCGATGACCTCGGCCGGGAATACGACCTTCAGTCCGAGTGGGAGGGCGACACGCTGCACTTCCGGCGCAGCGGCGTCGACGGCCACATGCACGTGACCGCGCACTACATCGACCTGAACGTCAAGCTCGGTTTCCTGCTGCGGCCGTTCAAGGCGGCTTTCGAGCGCCACATCGAGCGCAATCTCGACGTGCTGCTGGCGACCAGTCCGAAGGAGAAGGCGGCGAAGGCGGCGAAGAAAGGCACCGGCCGCAAGGCGTGAGGCGGACCTCTGTCGGCAACGCGCTGCGGCCGGCCGGCGCCGTCGCCTGCCGTGGCATTTCCCACTGGTGAGTGATTGCTACGGGACCGGTGAAGGCGAGTTCGATTGTCGGCCGTCGGTCAGGTCGCCGGAGGTTGCGCCACCGGAACCGAACGAAATTCCTGGCGGCCGCCGCGGTTGAGTCGAGCAGGCAGAAGCCTTTGCTTCGCCGGGAACGACCAGAACAATGAGATCCATGCCGTTGCTGCTCGCCCCGGAGGCTGAGACCCCGTGCAGTTCGCGCCGGAGAATCGCCGCCGATGGGACATGGCCTGCCGCCGCGATAAACGCAACGCGGCCAGCATGCTGCGCTTCGAGGCGCGGCAGGCGCTGAACCTGCTGCGGCCGCGCGAGGCGCTGTTCGCGCGAACCAATGAACCTTCCCGTTCTGTCTGCTCCCCTGTCCGGCGACCGACGCGGCGCGAGGTCTTCTCCGCCGATTGCCGCCACCGCGCAGTACGCCACGCGCCGGTGAGCCGCCCGTAGCAGACCTGATAGCCGGCGGTCATCGACAGCTTCTCCGCCTGCCGCAGCGGACAGCGGGCGAAGGCTGAGAAGGACCTCGGTCGACGACACGCCGGGGCGGCGCTTCCTCGCGGCGAAGGAGCTCGGCGCGGTTACTCGCGGGAGCCGGAAAGCTCGCTGACGATGTGCTCGATCACGCGCCGCAGCAGCGAGGCGGCGACGCGGCCTAGGCGCACCGCATCGGTGGCCTCGATCGTCGCGATCTTCGCGGTGCGAACGACCGACGGCACCGGCAGGCCCGCGAGGCGCAGGTCGCTCACCGCGATGTCG
>CAYLZU010000332.1:0-3806 GCA_964388005.1 uncultured Burkholderiaceae bacterium | reverse complement strand
GCCTTCTGCACCGCCACCGGCACCTCGCGCGCCTTGCCCTTGCCCATGCCGATGCGGCCGTCGCCGTCGCCGACCACGGTCAGGGCGGCGAAGCCGAGGATGCGGCCCCCCTTGACGACCTTGGTCACGCGGTTGACCGCGATCATCTTCTCCTTCAGGCCGTCGTCGCGCTCCTGGCTCTGGACGCCTTTCGGTTGCACTCTTGCCATCGTTGCCCCTTAGAACTTCAGGCCAGCTTCGCGCGCGGCATCGGCCAGCGCCTTGACCCGGCCGTGATAGCGATAGCCGGCGCGGTCGAACGCCACCGTCTCGACGCCTGCCGCCTTTGCCTTCTGCGCCAGCCTCGCGCCGACGATCTTCGCCGCCGAGGCGTTGCCGCCCTTGCCCTTGGCGCCGGCCAGCTGGGCGCGCACCTCGGGCTCGGCGGTGGAAGCGGTCACCAGGACCCTGCCGCCGTCGGGCGAAATGACGCTGGCATAGATGTGCAGGTTGCTGCGGAAGACCGTCAGCCGGTGCTGCCGCGCCAGGCGGATGCGTGCGCGCGTCGCAAGAGCGCGCCGCAGGCGGGAAATCTTCTTGTCGCTCATCGGTGTGCTCCGCGCCCTACTTCTTCTTCGTTTCCTTGATCACCACGACTTCGTTGGCGTAGCGCACGCCCTTGCCCTTGTAGGGCTCGGGCGGCTTGTAGCCCCGCACCTCGGCCGCCACCTGGCCGACCCGCTGCTTGTCGGCTCCCTTGATGACGATCTCGGTCTGCGTCGGCGTCTCGGCCTTCACTCCCGCCGGCAGCTGGTAGACGATCGGGTGCGAGAAGCCGAGGGACAGGTTCAGCCTGTCGCCCTGCGCCTGCGCCCGGTAGCCGACGCCGACCAGCGTCAGCCGGCGCTCGAAGCCCTTGCTGACGCCCTCGACCATGCCGGCGACCAGCGCCCGCATCGTGCCGCTCATCGCGTTGGCCTCGGCGCTCTCGTCGGCGGCGACGAAGCTGACCTTGCCGTCGGCGATGTCGACTCTCACCAGCGGCGAGGCCTTCCGCGACAGCGTGCCCAGCGGCCCCTTGACCACGATCTCGCTGTCGGTCACCTTCGCCTCGACACCCTTGGCGAGCGGCACCGGAACCTTCCCTACTCGTGACATCGGTGTTCTCCTGCCGGCCTCAGGCGACGTAGCAGATGACTTCGCCGCCGACGCCCTGCGAGCGCGCCCGGCGGTCGGTCATCACGCCGCGCGAGGTCGAGACGATGGCCACGCCGAGCCCGTTCATCACCTGCGGAATCGCATTGCGGCCCTTGTAGATGCGAAGCCCCGGGCGCGAGACGCGCTCGAGCCGCTCGATCACCGGGCGGCCGGCGTAGTACTTCAGGCCGATGCGAAGCTGCGGCTTGCCGTCGTTGGCCTCGACCTTGAAGCCGTCGATGTAGCCCTCGTCGGTCAGCACCTGCGCGATCGCCGCCTTCAGCTTCGACGACGGCATCACCACCTCGGTCTTCTCGACCCGCGCAGCGGTTGCGCAGCCGCGTCGGGTTGGCGTTGCGCGGCAGCGCCTGCAGCTGACGCTGCGCCTCCAGGCGCTCTTCCATCGACAGCGTCTGGTCGGCGATCCTGCCCTTGAGCGCCTTGCGCCGAGCGTCGTACTTCTTGACCAGCGCCTCGCGCTTGGCCTCACGGTTCTTGAGCGAAAGCTTTGCCAATTGAAACCCCGCCTTCAGTTGCGGAACGGAAACCGGAATGCCGACAGGAGCGCCTTGGCCTCCTCGTCGCTCTTCGCGGTCGTGGTGATGCTGATGTTCATGCCCCGAAGCTTGTCGATCTTGTCGTACTCGATCTCGGGGAAGATGATCTGCTCCTTCAGGCCGATGTTGTAGTTGCCCTGGCCGTCGAAGGCGCGCCCCGGCACGCCGCGGAAGTCGCGCACGCGCGGGAATGCGACCGTCACCAGGCGGTCGAGGAACTCGTACATGCGCGCGCCGCGCAGCGTCACCATGCAGCCGATCGGCATGCCCTGGCGGATCTTGAAGTTCGCGATCGCCTTGCGCGCCTTGGTCACCACCGGCTTCTGGCCGGCGATCTTGGTCATGTCCGCGACCGCGGCGTCGATGTTCTTCTTGTCGACCACCGCCTCGCCGACACCCATGTTCAGCGTGATCTTGGTGATGCGCGGCACCTGCATCACCGACTTGTAGCCGAACTGCTTGACGAGCTGCGGTACCACCTGCTCGCGGTACTGCGTGAGAAAACGAGCCATCGTCCTGTTCCTCAGCCTTTGCTGCCCACGACGGCGCCGTTGCTCCTGAACACGCGCACCTTCTTGCCGTCGATTTCCTTGAAGCCGACCCGGTCGCCCTTCTTGGTCGCCGGATTGAACAGCATGACGTTCGAGACATCGATCGGCATCGTCTTGTCGACGATGCCGCCGGCCACGCCCTTCATCGGGTTCGGCCGCACGTGCTTCTTGGCCATGCCGACCCCTTCGACCGTCACATGGGACGCGTCGACGCGGGCCAGCACGACGCCGCGCTTGCCCTTGTCCTTGCCGGCGATGACGATCACCTCGTCGCCCTTGCGGATCCGTTCCATCGCGCGTCTCCTCAGAGAACTTCCGGCGCCAGCGACACGATCTTCATGAAGCGCTCGGTGCGCAGTTCGCGCGTCACCGGACCGAAGATGCGGGTGCCGATCGGCTCCAGCTTGTTGTTGAGCAGCACGGCGGCGTTGCCGTCGAACTTGATCGCCGAGCCATCAGGGCGGCGCAGGCCGCTGGCGGTGCGCACCACCACCGCCGAGTAGACCTCGCCCTTCTTGACCCGGCCCCGCGGCGCCGCTTCCTTCACCGACACCTTGATCACGTCGCCGACGTTGGCATAGCGGCGCTTGCTGCCGCCGAGCACCTTGATACACATCACCGACTTCGCCCCGGTGTTGTCGGCAACGTCGAGCACCGTCTGCATCTGAATCATTTTCTCTTCCCAACTTGTGCCGCAGAGCCGCCCGCTGGGCGCGCGCTACGGACAGTCTTGGTCCCGTTCGGGTGGACAAACCGCGCTGTCCGCTTGCCCGGACTCCGCTGTCGCGAAGTGGCGCCCGGCCGGCACGGTTTCGACTAATCCTCGTACTGCTGCGGCCCGAATGCTGTCTCCGGACCGCGAAAAGCTCGGGATGATACCAGCGCTGCGTCAGCGGACAAGCTCAGACCTGCACCACCTGCTGCACCACGCGGGTGACCTTCCAGGCCTTGGTCTTCGAGATCGGCCGCGTCTCGGCGATCTCGACCAGATCGCCCTCGTTGACCTGATTGCTCTCGTCGTGAGCGTGATACTTGGTCGTGCGCACGACGTACTTGCCGTAGACGGGGTGCTTGACGCGGCGCTCGACGCGCACCGTCACCGTCTTGTCCATCTTGCTGCTGACCACGCGCCCGACCAGGGTCCGCGCCAGCTTGCCCGTTTCCGCGCTCATTTCGCCGCCGCCTTCTCGGTCATCACCGTGCGCACGCGGGCGATGTCCCGCCGCACCTTGCGTATCTGGCTCGTGTTCTGCAACTGCTGTGTCGCCTTCTGCATGCGCAGCGAGAACTGCGCCTTCAGCAGGTCGACCAGCTCCTTGTTCAGCGCGGCCGCATCCTTGCTCCGCATTTCCTTCGGTTCCATTGGTCTTCTCCGGCGGCCGTTCAATTACATGCCGAGCTGGCGGGCGACGACGATCGTCTTCAGCGGCAGCTTGGCGGCGGCGAGCGCGAACGCCTCGCGGGCCAGCGTCTCGTTGACGCCGTCCATCTCGTACAGCACCTTGCCCGGCTGGATCTCGGC
>CAYLZU010000331.1:0-3836 GCA_964388005.1 uncultured Burkholderiaceae bacterium | reverse complement strand
GCAGCTGCTCGATCACCGGCTCCTGCTTCATCGTGTTGATGAAGCGGGAATAGGCGATGTACAGCGCGTCGAGCGTGCCGGCGGCGTAGGCGTCGAGCTGCACCTTGACCGGGCCGATCAGCTTCTCCAGGTGCGGCTTGTCGCCGAGCTGCACCACGTGGGAGACGATGTTGGCGTTCAGCCGCTGCAGAAAGCCGAAGCCCTTGTTGCCGATCGCCGTCGCCTGGAACTTGACCCCGCCCGCCTCCCACTGCTTGACCTGCTGCAGCAGCGCGCGCTGGATGTTGGTGTTCAGGCCCCCGCACAGGCCCTTGTCGGTCGACACCAGGATGACGCCGACATTGCGGATCTCCTTGCGCCGGAGCACGAACGGATGCTTGTACTCGGGGTTGGCCAGCGCCAGGTGGGCGACGATGTTGCGGATCTTGTCGCCGTAGGGCCGCGCCTGGCGCATGCGGTCCTGCGCCTTGCGCATCTTGGACGCAGCGACCATCTCCATGGCCTTGGTGATCTTGCGCGTGTTCTGCACGCTCTTGATCTTGACGCGGATCTCTTTGGTGCTCGGCATGGCGCAATGTCCTGCTCGGCTCGCTCGTCACCCCGGCGCAGGCCGGGGTCCAGTTGTTCGACCGCCGCATTGGGTCCCGGCCTGCGCCGGGACGACGGCCGCCTAGTACGCCCCCGACTTCTTGAACTCCCTGATCGCCGCGTCCAGCGCCGCTTCGTCGTCCTTCGACAGGTCCTTGGTCGACTCGATGCGGTCGATCAGCGCCGCGTGCCTGGCCTTCAGGAACTCGCGCAGCGCTTTCTCCGCCGCCAGTGCCTGCTTGACTTCGATGTCGTCGAAATGGCCGCCGTTGACCGCGAACAGCGTCACCGCCTGTTCCCAGACCTGGAGCGGCTGGTACTGCGGCTGTTTCATCAGCTCGGTGACCATGCGGCCGCGATCGAGCTGCTTGCGGGTGGCTTCGTCGAGATCCGAGGCGAACTGCGAGAACGCGGCCAGCTCGCGGTACTGCGCCAGCGCCAGCCGCACGCCGCCGCCGAGCTTCTTGATCACCTTGGTCTGGGCGCTGCCGCCGACCCGCGACACCGAGATGCCGGCGTTCATCGCCGGGCGGATGCCGGCGTTGAAGAGGTCTGTTTCGAGGAAGATCTGGCCGTCGGTGATCGAGATCACGTTGGTCGGCACGAACGCGGTCACGTCGCCGGCCTGGGTCTCGATGATCGGCAGCGCGGTGAGCGACCCGGTCTTGCCCTTGACCTCGCCGTTGGTGAACTTCTCGACGTAGGCCTCGTTCACCCGCGCCGCGCGCTCCAGCAGGCGCGAGTGCAGGTAGAACACGTCGCCGGGATACGCCTCGCGGCCCGGCGGCCGCCGCAGCAGCAGCGACACCTGGCGGTAGGCCCAGGCCTGCTTGGTCAGGTCGTCGTAGATGATCAGCGCGTCCTGGCCGCGGTCGCGGAAGTACTCGCCCATCGTGCAGCCCGAGTACGGCGCGATGTACTGCATTGCCGCCGACTCCGAGGCCGAGGCGGCGACCACGATCGTGTAGGCCATGGCGCCGGTTTCGTCCAGCTTGCGCACGACGTTGGCGATGGTCGAGGCCTTCTGCCCGATCGCGACGTAGATGCAGATCAGGTCCTTGCCCTTGGAGTTGATGATCGTGTCCACCGCCACCGCCGTCTTGCCGGTCTGGCGGTCGCCGATGATCAGTTCCCGCTGGCCGCGGCCAATCGGCACCATGGCGTCGATCGCCTTCAGGCCGGTCTGCACCGGCTGCGACACCGACTTGCGCGCGATCACGCCCGGGGCGACCTTCTCGATGACGTCGGTCATCCTGGCGTTGATCGGCCCCTTGCCGTCGATCGGCTGGCCGAGCGAATTGACGACGCGGCCGATCAGTTCCGGCCCGATCGGCACTTCGAGGATGCGGCCGGTCGACTTGACGGTGTCGCCTTCGCGGATGTGCTCGTAGTCGCCGAGAATCACGCTGCCGACCGAGTCGCGCTCCAGGTTCAGCGCCAGGCCGAAGGTGTTGCCTGGAAACTCGAGCATCTCGCCCTGCATCACGTCCGACAGGCCGTGGATGCGGCAGATGCCGTCGGTCACCGAAACCACGGTGCCCTGGGTGCGGACGTCGGCCGAGACGCCGAGACCCTGGATGCGGCTCTTCAGCAGCTCGCTGATTTCGGACGGGTTCAGTTGCATGACGGGACTCCGGATTCGAAAACTACGCGGTCAGCGCCGTGTGCATCTGGGCCAGGCGCGCCTTGATGGTGTCGTCGAGCACGCGGTCGCCGACGCTGATGCGCACGCCGCCGATCAGTTCGGGGTCGACCCTGACCTCGGCAATCAGCTTCAGGCCCATCTTGCGCGACAGGCCCCAAAGCAGTTCGTTGACCTGCTCGTCGGAAAGCGGCAGCGCGCTTTCGATCAGGCAGTCGGCCTGGCCGCAGGCCTCGTTCTTCATGGCGCGGAACTGGCGCGCGACTTCGGGCAGCGCCGCGAGTCGGCCGTTGTCGACCACCAGCTTGAGGAAGTTCTC
Organism: uncultured Burkholderiaceae bacterium; assembly: GCA_964388005.1. Taxonomy (GTDB): domain Bacteria; phylum Pseudomonadota; class Gammaproteobacteria; order Burkholderiales; family Burkholderiaceae_F; genus JADJWR01. The sequence goes on along the minus strand of CAYLZU010000331.1, from coordinate 1,287 downwards.
GGCCGCGGCCGGCAGCGGCGACTTGATCAGGCCGCGCACCAGGCCGTAGACCTGCCCGCTGTCCAGCTTCGGGTCGTTGACGACCTGCTGCACGTCGTCGTTGCCGGCCACCGCCGCCATCTCGGCCACCACGCCGAGCCACTGGTCGAGCACGCCGGCGGAGGACTTGTCGCTCGACGCGGCGGCGAACAGCGCCTCGGCATAGGGCCTGGCGATCGTCGACAGTTCGGCCATGGCTACAGCCGGCCCTTCAGTTGCGCCAGCAGATCGGCGTGCACCTGCGGGTTGACCTCGCGGCGCAGGATCTGCTCGGCGCCGGCCACCGCCAGCGCGGCGACCTGGTCGCGCAGCACGGTCTTGGCGCGCTGCATCTCCTGCTCGGCCTCCTGCTTCGCCGCCGCGACCATGCGGTCGCCCTCGACCTTGGCCTGCGCCTTGGCTTCGTCGACCAACGCCTGGGCGCGCTTCTCGGTCTCGGCGACGATCGCCTGCGCGCGGGCGCGGGCGTCGGCTTCGAGCTGCGCGATCTTGCGCTGCGCGTCGGCGAGGCTCTGGTTGCCGGCTTCGGCGGCTTTCAGGCCGTCGGCGATCTTCTTGCGCCGTTCGTCGAGCGACTTGATGAGCGGCGGCCAGATGAACTTCATCGTCACCCAGGCGCCGATGAAGAAGACCACCATCTGCAGGAACAATGCGGCGTTGATGTTCATGTCTGTGACCCGGATGGAGCCGGGCGGACCCGCGCGGGGCCCGCCAGCGACGTCGACTGTCGTTTCCGGAGAGGGCGGCGGCCGCTCAGCCCGCGAACGGGTTTGCGAACGCGAACATCATCGCGATGCCGACGCCGATCAGGAAGGCGGCGTCGATCAGGCCGGCCAGCAGGAACATCTTGGTCTGCAGCGTGTTCATCAGCTCGGGCTGACGGGCGGCCGACTCGATGTACTTGCCGCCCATGATGCCGATGCCGATGCAGGCACCGATGGCGCCCAGGCCGATGATCAGACCGCAGGCCAGGGCAACGAACGCGACGTTGGTCATTTCAGACTCCTCGTTGGAAGGGGAAACAGGAAACCGTCAGTGGCCTTCGTGGGCCTGGCCGATGTAGACCAGCGTCAGCATCATGAAGATGAAGGCCTGCAGGGTGATGATCAGGACGTGGAACAGCCACCAGGCGGTGCCCGCCAGCACGTGGCCGACGGCCAGCAGCAGCGAGCCGTCGGCACGGAACGCCCAGGTGCCGCCGAGCAGCGCGATCAGGAAGAACAGCAGCTCGCCCGCGTACATGTTGCC
>CAYLZU010000330.1:0-3857 GCA_964388005.1 uncultured Burkholderiaceae bacterium | reverse complement strand
TCGGCTCCGACGGGCTGCCGCACGACGCGTTTCCGCACCCGCGGCTGTGGGGCGCGTTCCCGCGCGTGCTCGGCCACTACGCCCGCCATCGCGGCCTGTTCTCGCTGGAGACCGCGATCCACAAGATGACCGGGCTGCCGGCGGCGCGCTTCGGGCTCGAAGGCCGCGGCGTCATCGCGCCCGGCGCCGCGGCGGACCTCGTGATCTTCGATCCGGAGCGCATCCGCGACACCGCCACCTTCGCGCAGCCGAAGCAGCCGGCGGCGGGCATCGACACCGTCTACGTCAACGGCGTGCCGGTCTGGCGCGACGGCGGCAGCACCGGCGCGCGGCCGGGCGCGGTGCTCAGGCGGGCGGCAATTGCGGCTGCCGATTGACATGCCGATGACCGGGATCGTCGCCGGCGGCGAAGCGAACACCGCCGGCTCGACCGGCGCGGCTGCCGGTTGAGGCGGCGATGAGGAAGATCGTCGCCGCGCGCCTGAATCACGAGACCAACACGTTCTCGCCGGTGGCCACGCCGCTGGCGGCCTTCGGCCCGGACGGCCCGGACTTCGGCCGCGCGGCGGTCGACAGCGCCCGCGGCACGCGCACCGCGCTCGGCGCTTTCATCGATTTCGCCGCGGCGCGCGGCGATGCGATCGAGGTCGCGGTCAACGCCACCGCCAATCCGAGCGGCACCGTCGATGCGGCCGCCTACGAGCGGCTGGCCGGCGCCATCGTCGAGGCGGTGCGCGGCGGCTGCGACGCCGTCCTGCTCGACCTGCACGGCGCGATGGTGGCGCAGGGTGCCGACGACGGCGAAGGCGAACTGCTGCGCCGCATCCGCGCCGTGGCGCCCGAGGTGCCGCTGGCGACGGCGCTCGACCTGCACGGCAACGTCACGCGGCAGATGGTCGATGCCGCCGACGTGATCGTCGGCTTCAAGACCTATCCGCACGTCGACATGTACGAAACCGGCGCCCACGCGGCGCGGCTGCTCGCCGACTGGCTCGACGGCGGCCCGCGGCCGCAGGTGGCATGGGCGCAGCCGCCGCTGCTGTCGCACACGCTGCGCAGCGCCACCGGCGAAGGCGCGATGCAGCGCGCGGTCGAGCGGGCGCGGCAGATGGAAAGCGATGGGCTGCTGGCAGCGACCGTGTTCGCCGGGTTTTCGCTCGCCGACTTTCGCGACGCCGGCATGAGCCTGGTCACGGTCGGCCGCAGCATCGAGGAAGCTCAGCATGCCGCCGACGAGCTGGCGCGGCAGGTCTGGGCCGAGCGCGACGGCTTCGTCTATCGCAGCGAGGCGCTGGCCGCGAGCGTGGCGCGGGCGAAATCGATGCGGCAACCGGGTCGTCCGGTGCTGCTGCTCGACCATGGCGACAACGTGATGAGCGGCGGCACCTGCGACACGACGGCACTGCTTGAGGAGTGCCTGCGCCAGGGTTTGAGCAGGCTCGGCGTCGGGCCGCTGGCGGATCGCCAGACGGTGGCGCAGGCCTTCGCCGCCGGCACAGGCAGTCGCATCCGCGTCGCCCTCGGCAACAAGGTGCCGCAGGGGCTGCCGGCACCTCAGCCGCCGCCGCTCGAATGCGAAGTCACCGTGCGCGCGCTGGGCGACGGCCGCTTCCGCATCACCGGCCCGATCTACACCGGCGAGACCTGGGCCATGGGCCGCACGGCGGTGCTGGAGCACCAGGCGTTCACCGCGGTGGTGAGCGAGCGGCCGATGGAGCCGCTCGATCTGGCGGTGTTCGAGAGCGTTGGCGTCGACCCGCGCGCGTTCGACTTCCTGCTGCTCAAGTCGCGCATGTACTGCCGGCCGACCTTCGGGCCGATCGCCGCCGGGCTCATCGAGTGCGACAGCCGCGGCGTGTGCAGTTCCGACTACGCGCTGTTCGCTTTCACCAGGCTGCGCCGGCCGATCTACCCGCTCGACCGACACGCCGCCTACGCGGGCTGAGCCGCGCGGCCGCGCCGCGCCGGCAGCCGGTCAGGCGCTGCCGCTCGCGTCGACCACCGCCAGCGCGCTCATGTTGACGATCCGGCGCACGGTCGCCGCCGGCGTCATGATGTGCACCGCCTTGGCGGCGCCGAGCAGGATCGCGCCGATGGTGATGCCGTGGCCGGAGACCGTGCGCACCACGTTGTAGGTGATGTTGGCTGCATCCAGGTTCGGCATCACCAGCAGGTTCGCCTCGCGCGTGAGATCGGACTCCGGCAGCAGCTGCGACAGCACCTCCCGCGACAGCGCCGCGTCGCCCTGCATCTCGCCGTCGACCGGAAAGTCCGGCGACCTGGCGCGGATCAGTTCCAGCGCCTCGCGCATCTTCTGCGCGCCCGGCGCGTCCGAGCTGCCGAAATTCGAGTGCGACAGCAGCGCCACCGACGGCTCGATGCCGAAGCGGCGGATCTCCTCGGCGGCGAGCATCGTCATCTCGGCGATCTGCTCGGCGGTCGGATCCAGGTTCACGTGCGTGTCGCAGATGAACAGCTGCCGGTCGGGCAGGATCAGCATCTGCATCGCCGCCAGCGTGCTCACGCCCGGGCGGGGGCCGATCACCGTGCGCACGTATTTCAGGTGGTCGGGATAACTGCCCACGGTGCCGCACAGCATCGCGTCGGCCTCGCCCATCTGGACCAGCATGGCGCCGATCAGGGTCGTGCGCGTGCGCACTTCCGTCTGCGCCAGCGCCCGCGTCACCCCCTTGCGCTTGGCGATGCGGTAGTAGCCGGACCAGGTGTCCTTGTAGCGCGGATCGTCGTGCGGGTTGACGATCTGCACGTCGGTGCCGAGTTTCAGCCGCAGGCCGTAGCGCTCGATGCGCATGGCGATGACGTCGGGCCGGCCGATGAGGATCGGTTTCGCCAGGCCTTCGTCGAGTACCACCTGCACCGCCCGCAGCACGCGCTCTTCCTCGCCCTCGGCGTAGATCAGCCGCTTCGGATTGCGGCGGGCGGCGTCGAACACCGGCTCCATCGCCGCCCCGGACTGATAGACGAAGCTGCGCAGCTGCCCCCGATAGGCGTTCATGTCGGCGATCGGCCGCGTGGCGACACCGCTTTCCATCGCCGCCGCCGCCACCGCCGGGGCGATGCGTTCGATCAGCCGCGGATCGAACGGCTTCGGCAGCAGGTACTCGGGGCCGAAGCGCAGCCCGTCGGCGCCGTAGGCGCTGGCGACCACGTCGGGGATCTCGGCGTGCGTCAGTTCGGCGATCGCGCGCACGGTCGCCAGCTTCATCTGCTCGTTGATCGTCGTCGCGCCGACGTCGAGCGCGCCGCGGAAGATGAACGGAAAGCACAGGACGTTGTTGACCTGGTTCGGATAGTCGGAGCGGCCGGTGCCGATGATGGCGTCGGGCCGCACCGCCAGCGCGTCCTCGGGCAGGATCTCCGGGTCCGGGTTGGCCATCGCCAGGATGATCGGCTGCGCGGCCATGGTCCTGACCATCTCCGGCTTCAGCACACCGGCGCTCGACAGCCCCATGAAGATGTCGGCGCCGGGAATGGCGTCGCCGAGCGTGCGCGCCGAGGTGTCGCGGGCGTAGCGCTTCTTGCTCGGGTCGAGCCCCTCGCGGCCGCTGTGCACCACGCCCTTGCTGTCGACAACCAGCACGTTTCCGGGCTTCAGGCCCAGGCTCACCAGCAGGTCGAGGCAGGCGATCGCGGCCGCGCCGGCGCCGGAACACACCAGTTTTGCCTGCCCGATGTCCTTGCCGACGTAGCGCAGGCCGTTCGCGATCGCCGCCGCGGCGACGATCGCGGTGCCATGCTGGTCGTCGTGGAACACCGGGATCTTCATCCGCTCGCGCAGCTGCTTCTCGATGTAGAAGCACTCCGGCGCCTTGATGTCCTCGAGGTTGATGCCGCCG
>CAYLZU010000329.1:0-3862 GCA_964388005.1 uncultured Burkholderiaceae bacterium | reverse complement strand
CGGGTTAGTTTGAAAGGCGACCGTAGAATCGCGGCTCCTTGGACCGACGACCCGCCTTGCTCCAGCCGTGTTGCCGCCACGCCAGATGAATTCGCCCCGGCGCGCGTCCGTGCCGCCGGCAGGCTGAGCCCGTGGCGCGGATCTTCTGCATCGCCAACCAGAAAGGCGGCGTCGGCAAGACCACGACCGCGGTCAACCTGGCTGCCGGGCTGGCAGCGCAGGCGCAACGCGTGCTGCTGATCGACCTCGATCCGCAGGGCAATGCCACCATGGGCAGCGGCATCGACAAGCGGCGGCTGGCGCGTTCCGTTTACGAAGTGCTGATCGGCTCCAGCGGCGCCCGCGCCGCGATCGTGCGTTCCGAGTCCGGCGGCTACGACCTCCTGCCGGCGAACCGCGAACTGGCCGGCGCCGAAGTCGAACTGGTCGAGTTCGACGACCGCGAGACGCGGCTGAAGCAGGCGCTGTCAGGCGTCGACGCTGAATACGACTTCGTGCTGATCGACTGCCCGCCGTCGCTGAGCCTGCTGACGATCAACGGCCTGTGCTGCGCTCACGGCGTCATCATTCCGATGCAGTGCGAATACTTCGCGCTCGAAGGACTGACCGACCTGGTCAACACGATCAAGCGGGTCCATGCGAAACTGAATCCCGGACTGAAGATCATCGGCCTGCTGCGGGTGATGTTCGACCCGCGGATGACGCTGCAGCAGCAGGTCTCGGCGCAGCTCGAGTCGCACTTCGGCGACAAGGTGTTCCGCACCATCATCCCGCGCAACGTGCGCCTGGCTGAGGCGCCGAGCTACGGCATTCCGGGCGTGGCCTACGACCGGGCGGCGAAGGGCGCGCAGGCGTATATCGCCTTCGGCGCCGAGATGGTCGAGCGGATGAAGTCCCTTTGACATGCTCGATCCGCGGTCGATCGACGAAGCATTGCGGCGCGCGCGTGATCCGCTGCTTTGGCGGGTCGAGGAAGCCGGCCTGAATGCGGCGCAGCCTCGCGAGCAGCTGCTGGTCGACGGCTGGCTGCTGCGCTTCTCGCCGGGAAAGGCTCGGCGCGCCAGGTCGGTCCAGGCGATCGCCGCCGGCACCCTGCCGCTCGCCGAAAAGCTGGCGCTGTGCCGGCGCTGGTACGAGCGCTTCCGGCTGCCGCTGCTCGTCCGCGTGACGCCGTTTTCGCAGCCGGCATCGCTCGACGATGGCCTGGCCGACCTCGGCTTCGTCGGCTATGACGAGACCCGGGTGATGACCTGCAGCCTCGCCGGCGGCGCGCCGGGTGATGGCTGCCTCACGATGCGGCAAGTCGACGTCATCGCGTTCGCGCTGGCGGTCGGAGGGCTGCGCGGATCGCCGCCTTCGCAGATCGATGCGCACCGGCGCCGGTTGCTCGACGGCCCGCTGCTCGCCAGCACCGTCAGGCTGGTCGGTGTCGATGCCGACGACGTGCCGCGCGTCGCCGGCCAGGTCGTGGTCGAGGATGAGCTCGCCGGCCTGTACGACATCGTCACCGACCCGGCCGAACGCGGCCGCGGCCATGCCGCTGCTCTCAGCCGAAGGCTGCTCGATGCGGCGGTCGCAATGGGCGCGAACACGGCATACCTGCAGGTCGACGCCGGAAACGCGCCGGCGCGGCGGGTCTACTCGAAGCTGGGATTCGTCGATCGTTACGCTTACTGGTACCGGCGCCCGGCCGACGTGGCCGACGAACTCCAGCAGGAGAGCCCAAGCACATGATCAGGAAGATGAAGGGGCTCGGCCGCGGCCTCGATGCGCTGCTCGGCGCCGACCCGATCGCTCCGCAACCGCCCTCCGGCGGACCGCGGCAGCTGCGCATCGACCAGTTGCAGCCGGGCCGCTACCAGCCGCGCACGAGGATGGACAACGAGGCGCTGGCGGAACTCGCCGACTCGATCCGGGCCCAGGGCGTCATCCAGCCGATTCTCGTCCGCCCGGTCGGAGGCGAGAACTACGAGATCATCGCCGGAGAGCGCCGCTTCCGCGCCGCGCAGATGGCCGGGCTCGAGGAAGTGCCGGTCAGCGTGCGCGACGTCGGCGACGAAGCGGCGCTGGCGATGGCGCTGATCGAGAACATCCAGCGCGAGAACCTGAACCCGCTCGAAGAGGCGCAGGGCGTGCAGCGGCTGATCCGCGAGTTCGGCTTCACGCACGAGCAGGCGGCGTCCGCGATCGGGCGTTCGCGCAGCGCCACGTCGAACCTCCTGCGGCTGCTGAACCTCGCTGCTCCGGTGCAGGAGATGCTGATGGGCGGACGGCTGGACATGGGCCACGCGCGGGCGCTGCTGGCCGTCGACGCCGCTGTGCAGGTGCAGCTCGGTCACCAGATCGTGCTCAAGGGCCTGTCGGTGCGGGAGGCGGAGGCGCTCGTCTCCCGCAGCCAGCGCAGCGCATCGCCGCCAGCACGATCGACGCCGGCCCGCAGCCGCGACATCGAAAGCCTGGAGGAAGAACTGTCCGATGCCCTGGCGGCCACGGTTCAGCTGAAGGTCGACGCCCGCGGCAAGGGCAGCGTCGTGATCCGGGTCTCCGGGCTCGATCAGCTCGACGGCATCGTCGCGCGCCTGAAGGGCTGACGAGGCGATGCCTGCCGCTGCGTCTCCGACGGCCGATGACCTTGATTGGGTCCCAGTGCCGCAGGTGCTTCCGTTCAAGCCGGCGGAATGGCTTTGGTCGCGATCGCCGGGCGGTCGCAAAGCTGTCCTTCGCGCTTTGACGCTGGAAGCCGACCCGACGACTGTCCGACATAGGGGGTCGGGTATTCGTCGGTGAGGTTGTTGCGCCGCAACCGAAATTTGACCCGCTATCGAGGCGGCCCGTAGAATCCGCCGGCTTTACGGAATTCGCTGTGCTGCGGGAGCGATCGCCACGGGAGGAGAGCCGGGACGGTCGCGGGGCTGGCCGATGGTTCGCTTGATCCTCCTGCAGGCCGTAGCCGCCATGGTCGTGGCCGTCCTGGCGTGGGCGGTGGGCGGGGCTGCCGCGGGCTGGTCGGCGCTGGCCGGCGGTGCGGCATGCGTTGTTCCCAACGGGCTGTTCGCGCTGCGGCTGGCCGCCGCGGCCCGAAGGCCGCAGGGCACCAATCCGGCGACGTTTTTCGTCGGCGAGTTCGTCAAGGTGGCATCGACCGTGGCGCTGCTGGCGCTGCTGGTCTGGGCTTACCGGGATCTGGTTTGGCTGGCGATGATCGTCGCGGTCATCGTGACACTGAAAAGTTATCTCATCGCCCTGATCTGGCGCTGAACAACAGGACAACACCATGGCGACCAGCGAAGCGCCCACCGCCACCGAGTACATCGTCCATCACCTGACGCACCTGGCGACCGGCAAGCAGGGCTTCATCGTCGACTTCTCGGTCATCAACGTCGACACCTTGTTCTTCTCCGTCGCCTGCCTCGGGCTGACGCTGTTCATGCTCCACCGCGCCGCCCGCGCCGCCACCCCCGGCGTTCCGGGCCGCTTCCAGGCCTTCGTCGAGATGATCGTCGAGCTGGTCGAGGAACAGAGCAAGTCGATCGTGCACGGCGACCGCAGCTTCATCGCGCCGCTGGCGATCACCGTGTTCCTGTGGATCTTCTTCATGAACGCGATCGACCTGATCCCGGTCGACCTGTTCCCGTGGATCGCGCTGCACGTCTTCGGCATCCACTACCTGCGGCCGCTGCCCACCGCCGACGTCAACGGCACCGTCGGCATGTCGCTCGGCGTGCTGCTGCTGATGATCTACTACGGCGTCAAGATCAAGGGCTTCGGCGGCTGGGTGCACGAGCTGTTCACCGCTCCGTTCGGCGCCCATCCGCTGCTGTGGCCGTTCAACTTCCTGCTCAACCTGATCGAGTACCTGGCC
>CAYLZU010000328.1:0-3863 GCA_964388005.1 uncultured Burkholderiaceae bacterium | reverse complement strand
CTGCGCGCCGGCGAATGCCTGCCGAGCCGGCCGGGCCTGCAAGCCCGGCCGTGGACCAGCGAGCGCAAGCGAGCGTGGGAGTTTCACTTCACTCCGGCTGTCGTCGAGGCGGCGAAGGGTCCGCCGCCGGGGCGCAGCTTACCCGGCCGGGGGACTTCAGAACCACGTGATGTTGTGGTCCTTCATGAAGCGCGAGACGCGGTCCTGGAAGTGGCGCACCTGCGCCCCGGTGCGCTCGAACAGCGAAAACTCGGGCTGCTCAGGAACATTGTTGAGCAGTTCCTTCTGCACCGCGTAGACGGTCTGCGGCCGCTCGAGGGAGTTCAGGCGCAGGCAGCGGTCGACCATGGCGATCAGCTCGGCCGAATACAGGCCGCGGAAGACGCGCAGCGCCGGACCCATCTTGTCCTGCTTCAGGCGCTGATCGGACTCCTGCGGCGGGCTACCCGACATGCAGGCATAGATGCAGGCGCCGACGCTGTAGACGTCGGTCCAGGGCCCGAGTTCGGCGTCGCGCTTGTACAGCTCGGGCGGCGCGAAGCCCGGCGTGTACATCGGATAGGTCTTGCTGATGTCGCGCTGCAGGGTCTGCCGGGCGGCACCGAAGTCGAGCAGGATCGGCGTGCCGTCCATGCGCAGGTAGATGTTGGCCGGCTTCACGTCCAGGTGCAGCAGCCGGTTCGAGTGCACTTCGCGCAGCCCGTTCATGACCTGGGTGAAGACGCGGCGGATGAAGCGCTCGGTAAGGACGTCCTTCTGCTCCTTGCTGCGGTTGCGGACGATGTGCTCCTGCAGCGAGCGGCCGGACTCGTAGTGCATCACCAGGTACACCGTGTCGTTGGCGCGGAAGAAGTTCAGCACGCGGACGATGTTGGGGTGATAGATCGAGGCGAGCGTGCGCCCTTCCTCGAAGAAGCACTTCAGCCCGATGCGGTAGGTCGACAGCTGCTCGGGAGCGACCTGCGGCGAGAACTCGCCGTTCTTCCGGGTGGCGAGCGCCGCCGGCATGTACTCCTTGATCGCCACCGAGCGGCCCTCGGGGTCGGTCGCCAGATAGACGATCGAGAATCCGCCGCTGGATATCTTCTTTACAATCCGATATCCGCCGACCTCGTGGCCTTCGGGCAATGCTGCGTTGTTCTGCGCCGCCATGGATGACGATCGGTTGCTCCGCGGCCGGCAGCGGCCGCAAGTGCGGAAGTTGCCGCCGATTCTAGCCAATGGGTGCGCATATGCGGGACCGCCACCCTCATCTGAACACCCGAGTCCGAGCGACTGTCGATGCCCGCCGTTCTGAGCATGACCGGCTTTGCCGGCGCCTCCTTCGCCACGCCGATGGGCGCGGCATCGATCGAGCTGCGCGCGGTCAACGCCCGCTTCCTCGACCTGACGCTGAAGATCGCCGACGACCTGCGCACGTTCGAAGCGCTGATCCGCGGCCGCATCGGCGCCCGGCTCGCCCGCGGCAAGGTCGAGTGCCGGATCGCCCTGCAGCAGGCGGCCCGCGCCGAGTCGACGCGGCTGAATCCCGCCGCGCTGGCGCTGCTCGGGCGGCTGCAGGATGAGGTCCGCCGGGCCCTGCCCGAGGCACGGCCGCTGTCGGTGGCGGAGGCTCTCGCCTGGCCGGGCGCGCTCGAGTCGCCGCAGCTCGACGTCGAGCGGCTACAGGATGCGTTGCTTGCCGCCCTCGACGAGGCGCTCGACCACCTGCAGGCAAGCCGTTCGCGCGAGGGCGCCGCGATCGCCGACGGCCTGATCGCCCGCTGCGCGTCGATCGAGGCGATCGTCGACCGCCTGCGCTCGCGCCTGCCGGAGCTTCGCGCCGCCGTCGAGCACAGGCTCACCGAACGACTGACCCAGGCGCTGGCGACACCGCTCGCCGCCGCGGCGGCGCTGACCCGCGACGACGTGGCCGAACGCATCCGCCAGGAGGTGACGCTGTACGGCCTGCGCGCCGATGTCGACGAGGAACTGAGCCGGCTGCACACTCACGTCCTGGAGGTGCGGCGCGTCGTCGACGCCGGCGGCGCGGTCGGCCGCCGGCTCGACTTCCTGATGCAGGAACTGAACCGCGAGGCGAACACGCTCGGCTCCAAGGCCACCGCGATCGACCTGGCGCAGTCGGCGATCGAGCTGAAGCTGCTGATCGAACAGATGCGCGAACAGGTGCAGAACCTCGAATGAGCGCCGGCCCGACGACGGCGGCCGCGGCGGCGCCGGCGCCGGCCGGCACCGTTTTCATGGTGGTCGCGCCCTCGGGCGCCGGGAAGTCGACGCTGGTCAACGCGCTGCTGGCGCGCGACGGCGCCATCGAGCTGTCCGTCTCCTTCACCACGCGTGCGCCGCGCCCGGGGGAGCAGAACGGGCGCGAGTACCATTTCACCGACGTCGCCGACTTCCTGGCGCGGCGTGGCCGCGGAGAATTCCTCGAGTCGGCCGAGGTCCACGGCAACTACTACGCCACGTCGAAGCAGTGGATCACCGAACGGCTCGGCGCCGGTCGCGACGTGCTGCTCGAAATCGACTGGCAGGGCGCGCGGCAGGTGCGCAGCGCCTTTCCGCAGTCGATCGGCATCTTCATCCTGCCGCCGTCGATCGAGGCGCTGGAAGCGCGGCTGCACCGGCGCGGCCAGGACTCGCCGCCGGTGATCGCCCGCCGCCTGCTCGCCGCGGGCTCCGAGATCGCCCACGCGTCCGAGTTCGACTACGTGATCATCAACGAACACTTCGACCGGGCGCTGGAGCAGCTGGCCGCCGTGGTCGCGGCAGCGCGGCTTCGCTACGCCAGCCAGCGGGCGCGGCACCGCGATCTGTTCGCGCAGTTCGGCCTGAACTGACCCGGTCCCCGCGGTGCGCCGGGCCGCGGTCGACTAGAATCGGGCCAACCCTGAATTCGGAGCATCCATGGCCCGCATCACCGTCGAAGACTGCCTGAAGCACATCCCCAACCGCTTCCAGCTCGCGCTCGCCGCCGCATACCGGGCGCGCCAGCTGGCGCAGGGCCACACGCCCAAGCTCGACACCAAGGACAAGCCGCCGGTGGCGGCACTGCGCGAAATCGCCGCCCAGAAAGTCGGCATCGAGATGCTGCGCAAGGTTCCGACCTGAGGCGCCGGGCGCGGGCCTGCTCCCCGGCGCTGCCGCCGCGGAACGTCGCGCGGCGACAGCGGTCAACATGAAGGCGCGGCGCCGCGTGCCGCCGGCGCGCGTTGCGTGCACCTGGCGGCCGCGTTACGTTAGCGCTTTGGCCCGCCGCCCATGTCCGCCTCGGATCGATCGCCACCGCTGACGCCGGACGTCCCGGCGGATTACTCGCCGTCGGTGCTGGCGAGGCGGGCGGCCGAGGTTCTGCGCAAGGCCGGCGCCGCCGTCTGGCGCGTCGGTCCGGCCGAGCCGCAGCAGCCGTCGGTGGTCAGCATCGCGCCGCTGATCGACCGGCTGAAGAAATATCTGCCGTCGTCGGAGATCGCCCGCGTCAAGGAGGCGTTCCGCTTCGCCGATGCCGCCCACCTCGGGCAGGTGCGCAAGACCGGCGCGCCGTACATCACCCATCCGGTCGCGGTCGCCGAGCTGCTGGCCGACTGGAAGCTCGATTCGGCGGCGATCCAGGCGGCGCTGATGCACGACGTCCTCGAAGACTCGGGCATCCGCAAGGAGGAGATCGTCGAGCGCTTCGGGCCGCTGGTCGCCGAACTCGTCGACGGCGTCTCCAAGCTCGACCGCCTGCGCTTTGACTCCAACGAGGAGGCGCAGGCCGAGAGCTTCCGCAAGATGCTGCTGGCGATGGGCCGGGACGTGCGGGTGATCCTGATCAAGCTCGCCGACCGGCTGCACAACGTACGCACGCTGGAGGCGATGGAGCG
>CAYLZU010000327.1:0-3866 GCA_964388005.1 uncultured Burkholderiaceae bacterium | reverse complement strand
GATCGGCAGAAAGCGCATCCAGCCGAGCACGCCGGCCTTGATCATCGCGCCCGACAGCACGGCGCTGGCGGGAGTCGGCGCCACCGGATGCGCGAGCGGCAGCCACATGTGCAGTCCGGCCACGCCGGCCTTCACGCCGAAGCCGGCGAACAGCAGCACCGCGGCGAGCGCCTCGTGCGGGCCGCCGAGCGGCGGCAGCGGCAGCGCGGTATTGCCGATGGCCCCGACGCGCAGCAGCAGCCCGGCGAGCAGCAGCGCCTCGCCGAGCAGCGACATCGCCAGATAGACGCGCCCGGCGCGCCACGCTTCGTCGCTGCCGGCATGCACGACCAGCGCGTAGCCGGCGAAGGTCATCAGTGCGAAGCCGGCGTAAAAGCCGGCCGCGTCGAGCGCCAGAACCAGCCACAGGTTGCCGGCCATTGTCAGCAGCCAGGCCACCCACAGCCGCAGGCGGCGCGCATCGCTCGCGTGATAGCGCAGCGCCGCCGTGCCGGCGGCCAGCCACAGCAGCGCGGTGAACAGTAGGAAGCAGCGGCTGATCGCGTCCAGGCCGAAGCGCAGGTCGAGCAGCAGCATCGGCGCGCGCAGCGCGCCGTCGGCGAACAGCGCGGCGGCGAGCGCCGGGGCGGCGGCCCAGGGCGCCAGCGCGAGGACCGGCCGCCGCAAAGCCGGCAGGATCAGGAGCGCGGCGAGCGCCAGCGGCGCCGCGACGGCTGACACGAGCAGCGCTTCTTTCATGCGAGTCCCGGCGCGCCGTGGCGCGCGGCCGGCAGCCGGCGCGGGCCGTCGCGGCGGCGGCGTGCGGCCCTCACCGCAGGTACTCCCGCGCGACGATCAGTTGCGCCCAGTCGAAGGGACTGAGCGGCGCGCTGGCGCCGATGCCGACCGCCAACGACACCGCCGCGGCGATCGCCGCCGGCAGCAGCAGCCAGCGGCTTGTCTCCAGCCAGCCTTGCGCGGCGATGTGCTCGTCCGGCCACTGCGGCGGCGGCTCGCCGAACCAGGCGCGGCGCAGGATCGGCAGGAAGTACGCCGCGTTCAGCAGGCTGGAGGCCATCAGCACCGCCAGCGCCCACGCCATGCCGGCGTCGAGCGCGCCGAGCCCCAGGTACCACTTGCTGACGAAGCCGGCCACCGGCGGCACGCCGATCATGCCCAGCGCGCCGACGGTGAAGGCGGCGGTGGTCCACGGCATCCGCCGGCCGACGCCGTCCATCTCGCTCACCTTGTGGATGCCGAGCGTCTCGGCGTAGTTGCCGGCGCAGAAGAACAGCGTGATCTTCATCACGCCCTGATGCACCAGGTGCACCAGGCCGCCGATCGAGCCGAGCGGGCCGAACAGCGCCACGCCGAGTACGATGTACGAGACTTGGCTCACGGTCGAGTAGGCGAGCCGCCGCTTCAGGTCGTTCTGGGTGAGCGCGCGCAGCGAGCCGTACAGGATCGTCATCGCCGCCGCGACCGCTAGCGGCGCCAGCAGGCCGAGATCCTGCGCGAACTCGATGCCGTAGACGTCGTAGACGACGCGCACGATGCCGAAGGCTCCCGCCTTGACGACCGCCACCGCGTGCAGCAGCGCCGAGACCGGCGCCGGCGCCACCATCGCCCGCGGCAGCCAGCCGTGCAGCGGCACCAGCGCCGCCTTCACGCCGACGCCCGCCACCAGCAGCACGAAGATCGGCGCCAGCATCCAGTACCGCTCACTGTCGAGCACACCGAGCGCGCCGCCCTCGGTGAACTCGACGGTGCCGGCGATTGCCTGCAGCCAGACGATGCCGGCCAGCAGCGCCGCGCCGCCGCCGAGCGTGTACGCGAGATAGCGGGCCCCGGCGGCCAGCGACTGCGGCGTCCCCCGATGCACGACCAGCGGATAGGTCGACAGCGTCAGCAACTCGTAAAAGAGGAAAAACGTGACCAGGTTGCCGGCCAGCGCGATGCCGACGGTGGCGGTGACGCACAGGCTGAAGAAGCCGAAGAAGCGGCTGCGGTGCGGCGCGCCTTCGAGGTAGCCGATCGCGTAAATCGTCGTCAGCAGCCACAGCCCGGCGGAGAGCGTGACGAACAGCATCGCCAGCGTGTCGGCGCGCAGCAGCAGGTCGTTGTCGGGCAGCAGCGGCAGGCGCAGCTCGTAGACCTGGCCGTGGAAGACGCCGTACAGCATCAGGCCGACGAAGCCGAGCTTGGCGAGCGCCGCGGCCAGGTTCAGCGTCGTGCGCAGCCGCTGCCGCTGCTCGCCGAGCAGGAAGATGACGATTCCGGCAACGAAGGAGCTGAGCAGCGCCCCCAGCGGCAGCAGCCAGGTGGCGGTCAGCGGATCCATGCAGCCAGCGGCGAAACGAGATCGAGCCGCGCCAGCAGCGCCGCGGCGGCCAGCCCCCCGAAGGCCGCCGTCAGCGCCAGCGCGAACGGCGCGACGGAAAGCAGCGGCGCGAGCGGCCGCGCGTCGTTGTCTTCCAGGCGCGGCAGGAAGGCCAGGCGCAGCACGCGGAACAGGTAGGCGGCGGCGAGCAGCCCGCCGGCGACCAGCACCAGCGCCCACCACCACTGCCCGGATTCGAGCGCGGCGCGCAGCAGTTGCCACTTGGCGGCGAAGCCGGCGCTCGGCGGCAGTCCGATCAGGCTGGCGCCGGCCAGGCCGAAGGCAAACACCGCCAGCGGCTGGCGCGCCGCCGCGCCGCGCAGCGCGGCCAGGTCGTCGCGGCCGGCCGACAGCACCAGGCTGCCGGCGGCGAGGAACATCGCCGCCTTGGCCAGCCCGTGCGCGACGAGGTGCAGCACGCCGCCTTCGAGCGCCAGCCGAGCGTCGCCGGCCATCAGCGCGAAGACGAGGAACAGGTAGCCGACCTGCGCCACCGTCGAGTAGGCCACCAGCATCTTGATTTTCTTCTGCACCAGCGCCGCGAGCGAGCCCCACAGGATCGCGGCGCTGCCCAGCACCGCGAGCAGGTTGGCGACCGCCTGCGCGTCGAACGCCGGCGCGAACAGCAGCCACAGCCGCAGCAGGATCACGAACGAGCCCTTGATCACCAGGGCCGACAGCAGCGCGCTCACCGGCGTCACCGCGCCGCCGTGCGCCGGCGGCAGCCAGAAGTGCAGCGGCACCAGCGCCGTCTTCAGCGCCAGCGCCACCGTGATCAACCCCGCCGCCAGCGCGGCGGCGGCGCCGGGCTGCAGCCGAGCGCCGATGGCGTCGAGCGCAAGCACCCCGGTGGCGCCGTACAACAGCGCCACCGCGAGCAGGAAGAGGTTCGAGCCGACCAGCGCCGCCAGCAGATAGCGCAGTGCCGCCGCGAGCGCCGCCGCCTTGCCGCTGAGCGCGGCCAGCCCGACCGACGCCAGCCCGAGCAGCTCGAGCGTCACGAACAGGTTGAAGAGATCGGCCGACAACGCCAGCGCGTTCATCGCCCCCCACAGCAGCCAGGCCAGCGGCCAGAAGTAGGCCGCCTCGCGCGAGCCGCGCTCGAAGTAGGCGAGCGCATATGCGAACACCGCGGCGTAGACCGCGGCGGAAAGGCCCAGCAGCGCCACCGAGATCCCGTCGGCGGCCAGTTCGATGCCCATCGGTGCGCCCCATGCGCCGAGCGCGTAGCGCAGCGGCGAGCCGGCCGTGGCCACGGCAGCGACCGCCGCGGCAGTCAGCACCCAACCCGGCACGAACAGCGCGCGCGCCGCGCGTTCGGGCAGCACGAAGGCGGCGACGCCGACGGCCAGCGGCGCCAGCACCGCCAGCGGCAGGGCGTGCGCTTCAGTCATCGGTGCCCTGCTCGTCGTCGCGGGACGGGCCGCCGGAACCCTCCTCGTCGGGCAGTTCGGTGCGGCCGGTGACGGCGTGGTAGCGGCGCGCCAGCAGCAGGCCGAGCGCGGTG
>CAYLZU010000326.1:0-3881 GCA_964388005.1 uncultured Burkholderiaceae bacterium | reverse complement strand
TCGACCTGCCCAACGTGCCCGAGGACTACGTGCACCGCATCGGCCGCACCGGCCGTGCCGGCGCCACCGGCGAGGCGATCTCGCTGGTCTCGCGCGAGGAGATGCCGCTGCTGCGCGACATCGAGCGGGTGATCCGCCGCCAGTTGCCGCGCGAGGTCGTGCCCGGCTTCGAGGCCGGAACCGAGGCGAGTTCGACCTTTGTCGACGCGCCGGCGCCGCGCGACGGCCGGCCGGTGCCGGCGCGTGGACAGCAGCGCCAGGGTCGCTCCGGCGGCAGCCAGCGCGGCGCCGGTGCCGGAAAGGCGCGACCTTCGGCGCCTGCCGCTGCGCGGCCTTCGGCTGCGCAGCACAAGCCCAGACCCGCCACCCAGGAGCCTCGCGGCGGCAAGCCGCCGGCACGGCCGGCTGCGGACGCGCCACGACCGGCAGGCGCGAGCGGCGCGCAGCGCCCAGGTCGGCCGCAGCATCGCCGCGACGAGCCGGCGAGCAACGTCCGCTCGAACCTGCCGCCCGGCTGGAAGTAGCCGCGCGAGCCGGTCGATCGCGCCGACACCGCGCTGCCGACCGCGGCTTCGCTCGCGGCTTCGGCGGTGTCCCTCGCACAGGCGTGGTCGGGCGCCTTTGACGGCCCCTGCATTGCCGCGCGTTGGGGCCCGAACGGATCGCCGTCCGCACATCTCCCGCGCCCCTGACGGGTCGTGGAGAATTGGTCCGTGCCGATCCGCGTTCGGGGCGCTCACCATGTCCGAAGCACCTGTCACCGTCCGCCACAATCCGCAGTCCTGCCGTTTCGAGGCGGTCGTCGACGGCGGCCTTGCCCGCTGCGACTACCGCATGGACGGAGACCTGATGCTGCTCGTTCACACCGAGGTGCCGCCGGCACTGGAAGGGCGCGGCATCGCCGCAGCGCTGGTGCGGGCTGCCCTCGACCATGCCGCCGCCGCAGGACTGCGCGTCAGGCCGCGCTGCTCGTACGTCAGCGCCTATCTGGCGCGGCACCCGCAGTACCGCGGCCTGATCGCCTGACCCGATCGCCAGCGCCGCAGGCGCGGGAGTACTTCCGGCCGCCGTCGTGGGCACCAGCATGAGGCGTCGCGCCTGCCCGACGGCAATCTAGACGATTTCCTCGGTTACCCCATCCGGTATCCGAATCCGGTGCTACGCTTCGTGCCGATGGTCGTGGATGATCCGGGTCGAGAGCCACGGATCAGGGCCGCGACAGCAGCTTGTCTCCTCCACCTCCTCCTTGGTGGTTTGGGCCCGGCATCACCGCCGGGCCCTTTTTCTTTTCCCCGGCGTCGCGGCGTTACAAATCGCAAAATCTTCGCCGCGTGCGCCGGTGCACGCGGCACGGCGGCGGCCGTTGTCCGGAGCAGCAACCCACGGAGGACATCATGAAGACGACCACCGCTGCTGTTCTGGCCACCCTGACGCTCGGCGCGCTGCTGGGCGGCAACGCCTCTGCCAGCCCGTTTGCCGTCACCATTGCGACGCCTCACTTCGGACTCCGCGTCGGCACCCCCGTCTTTGCGCCGCCGGTGGCCGTCCCGGCCCCCGTTCACTTCGCTCCCCTGCCCGTCGTCGCGGCGCCCCGCGTGGTCGTCATGCCGCCGGTCTACCCTGTCGTCTACCCGTATGCCGTGGTCTCCGGCGGCAAACACCGCAGACACGTGCACCGCGGCCATCACCACGTGGTTGTACCGGTCGCCGGCTACGCCTACGGCCGCTACTGATACGGCCGCTTAGGGCCAGCGATCCTGCCGGCGATCCGTCCGGGTTAGCGTGGACCTTTGATTCGCTGCGGCAACGACGATGCCGGCTAACCATCTGAGCTCTCCATCGCCTGCGCTCTCGGCGATGTTGCGCTGGGCAGCGGCCCTGATGCTGCTTGCCGTCCTGTCGGACGCATCGGGCCAGGCGCCAGCCGACACCGAGGTGATCGACCCGCCGGGCCGCGTCGGCGCCATCAGCCTGCTGGCCGGGCCCGTGACCCTGGTCGATCTGTCGACCGGCAGCCGCGAGGACGCCCTGCTGAACTGGCCGGTCACCGGCGGCTGGCGCCTCGAGACCGGCCGCACCGGCCGCGCCGAAGTGCGCATCGGCTCCACCGCGCTGCGCCTGGATGACGAGACGACGGTCGATGTTGTCCGTCTCGACGACGCGGTGGCGCAGATCGCGGTGCTGCGCGGCACGGTGGCGCTCCGCCTGCGCAACCGCGAGATGCTGGCGGAGCTCGAACTGCTGACGCAGCGCGAGCGCATCGCCTTCGACGACTTCGGCCGCTACCGCGTCGACGTCGACCGCACCGCCGGAGTGACCGCGGTGACGGCGTTCACCGGACGGGCGCGGATTGCCGCCGGCGGCAATACTTTCGTCGTCGACACCGGCCAGCGCGGCGAGGTGACAGCGCCGCCGTTGACGCGCTTCCAGCTGCTGACCGCCGTGCCCGATCGATTCGACGACTGGGTGGCGGCTCGCGATGCGCGCGACGACAGCATCCGCAGTGCCACCTACGTCTCCCGCGAAGCCACCGGCGTCGAACTGCTCGACGAGTACGGAGACTGGCGCACCTTCGAGGACTACGGCGCGGTCTGGTTCCCGCGGACGGTGGTCACGGGCTGGGCGCCCTACCGCTTCGGCCGCTGGGTCTGGGTGAGTCCCTGGGGCTGGACCTGGGTCGACGACGCGCCGTGGGGTTTCGCGCCGCTGCACTACGGCCGCTGGGTCGTCGTCGGCGGCGCCTGGGGCTGGGTTCCCGGCGTCATCGTGCCGCGGCCGGTCTACGCGCCGGCGCTGGTCGCCTGGTTCGGCGCGCCGACGATCCACCGCGGTGCTCCGGTCGGCTGGTTCCCGCTGGGACCGCGCGAGCCCTATGTCCCGGCACACCGGCACTCTCCGCGCTACCTGCGCGTGGTCAACGTGCAGAACAACGTCGAGCAGATCACCATCGTGCAGACGCCGAAGTACGTCCATCGGCACCCTGACCGATCGACCTGGGTGCCCGACGATCGCTTCGGCCGGCCCGAGCCGGTACATCGCGGTTTGCGGCCGCCGCCTTCGGAATGGCGGCAGTACATCGCCCGGCCGCAGCCGCCGGCAAACGTGCCGGACACCAAGCGCCGCCAGGAGTTCGATCGCGCCGCACCGACTCTTCCGTCCCCCGCGCCAGGACCCATCGGCGAGCAGCGACCGGCGCCAAGGCCGCCGGTCGCTGCACCACGCGCGGGCGACTTCCCGCAGTCACCGGCGGCGCCGCGCGCCGTCGAAGCACCACGCGCCGTCGAAGCACCACGCGTGGGCGACGTGTCCAGAAGCGCACCGCGGGCTGCCGAGCCGTCGATCGCGGTCGAGCCGCCGCGCGCAGTCGAGCGGACTGGCCGGCCCGACGTGCCCGGCGACCGACGAATGCCCCCGCGTTCGCCGCTGCCATCGTCACAGCCCGCGCCGGTTCCGCAGCCTTCGCCGGCGCCGAGGCCGATCGAACGGCCGGCGGTCGGGACCATCACCGTCCCGCAGGTGCAGCAGCCGCGGCTGGATGTCCCGACCCCGGCGGCGCGCGGCGACTCCGGCCCCAAGGCAACGGACGGCAGGCGCTCTGCCCCCCGCGGGCCGGAAGCGCCCACGGCACCTGCCTCGCCGCAGCCGCACGCAGCACCGCCGGCTGCCGAACCTTCGCGTGCGGCTCCGGTCGTGCGACCGGCACCTCCCTCCCGCGATGACGCGGGCGAGGCTCGCGGCGGCCAGCGACCGGGCCGGCCGCCATTCGAGGCAGCCCGCTGAGCGAAGGGCTCCGACCGCGCCGCCGCCGGCGCTGCGTCGCCTTGGGAAATGTGCTAACAAGACGCCTTGTGGCAAACACGTCCGCGCAGGGGCGGACGCGC
>CAYLZU010000325.1:0-3887 GCA_964388005.1 uncultured Burkholderiaceae bacterium | reverse complement strand
ACGAAGGCGCCGCGCTGGCCGCCGGCGTTCTCCAGCATGATCCGCATCGTCGTCGCCCACAGCTGCTCCAGCACCAGCTCGCCAGAGATGGCCTGCGAGGCCTTCATCACCGAGGCCATGTCGAGCGCCGCCGGGTCGACCCGCGCCTCGTCGGCGCCGTCGAGCGTCGCGCCTTCCGCGGGCGCGGCGCGCAGGTGCTGCCGGAACTCCTCGTCGAGCAGCGCCACCTTGCGCGCCGCGCCCCAGCTGTCGTACAGGGCGCGGGCCGCCAGCAGGTAGCCCTCGGCCGCCTTGCGCCGGCCCGCGGCGAGCAGCAGGCGCGCGGCCAGTTCGTTGGCCATCGCCTCGTCGCGCCGCCACTGGCCCCGGCGGGCGTGTTCGGCCGCCTGCTCGTAGCGGCGCAGCGCGGCGTCGACGCCGGCGGCCAGCCGCGCCAGTTCCGCCTGCACCAGCAGCGCCAGGTGGAGGAAGTTCTCCGGGCAGTGCCGCGCCCAGCGCTGCATCCGCTTGAGATCGGCGTCCATCCAGGCGCGGCTGGCCGCCGCCTCCTCGGCGCCCATCCGCGGCAGGCAGGCGGCGCGCACCAGGAAGGCGACGATCATGAAGCGCACCAGCTGCGGCAGCGACATCGCCGAGGCGCGCAGCGCATCCATCGCCCGCACGTGCGCCAGCGCCTCGTCCGGGGCGCCGTGGAACCAGCAGATCTCGGCCTTGTAGATGTGATGGTTGGCGATGCCGGTCATGAACCTGCGCTCGCGCATGCCGGCGACGACCCGGTCCTCGTCGAAGCCGGCGTCGTTCATCGACAGCGGTCCGTCGGTGCGGCCGAGGAAGTTGCGCATCATCTGCAGGAACAGGCTGCCGGAGTCGAACGAGTCGCGGTAGCCGGTATCGCGCACCACCTCCATGTGGCCGGCGTGCTGGGCCTCGGCGGCGTCGAGGTCGAGCTTCGGATCCCAGATGATGCAGTCCTGCGCGTTGTAGGCGAGGTAGAGCAGGTCGCCGGACTGGTAGCCGGACTCGATGCCGCGGCGGAACCACGGCGTCATCGTCGACCAGTGGTGGCTCCAGTGGTGGACGAACATCGCGTAGACGTAGATCACGCGCGACTTCAGCGCGATGTCGTCGAGGCGGTCGTTCATCGCCACCGCCAGCGAGCCGTATTCGAGCCCCAGCGCCGGGTCGTCGAGCACGCCGCAGAGCAGCATGCCGTAGGCGGCGTAGGCGAAGGCCGACTCGGGGCTGGTGCCGTAGCGCAGCGACAGGTTGACCGCCTTCAGCACCAGGAACGGGAAAAGGTTGCCGCTGCCGGACAGGAAGGCCGCCGGGAAGATCTCCATCAGCAGCCGGATTGCCACCTGCCGAGCCGGGTCGGTCATCGGCGGCGCGTCGACCAGCTCGGCGATGCGGCGGCCGCGCAGGTTGCGCTGCACGGCGCGGCGCTCGCGGCGGATCGCCCCGGCATCGGGCGAATCGGTGAAGCGCACGCCGAGCAGCGCCAGCCCGGCGATGGCGGCGCGGATCGACTCCTCCATCCGGCCGGTGGTCGAGTACTGACGGGTGCGGTTGGCGAGGATCTCGGCGCGCGCCAGATCGCTGGCGGCGTGCGCCAGCATGGTCTCGATCCATGCTTCGGCCTCGTCGACGCGGCCGGTGAGGTAGGCGCACTGCTGGTACTCGGTGGCCAGTGCCATCGTCAGCTCGTGCTGGCTGGCCCAGCGATCCGCCGGCAGCAGTTCCTGGCCGATGGCGAGGAAGCCGCGCGCCGACTCGTAGGCCGACGAGCGCTGGGCCTTGATGCCGGCGGCGAGGTTCAACCGCGCCAGCGCCAGTTGCTCGGCCGGATCGTCGATCAGCCGCCGCCCTTCATTCAGGTGGCCGACGATGTCGATCAGCCGCTCCTCGCCGTCGCGGCCCTCGGCGTAGCGCTGCATCAGCCGCCCGACCGACAGGTGCACGGCGGCGCGCTGCTGGCCGTCGATCAGCGCATAGGCGGCCTGCTGGATGCGGTCGTGATGGAAGCGGTAGCCGGGGTTGAACCCGTCGCCGGCGGCCAGCCCGGCGAAGCGATAGTCGCCGGCCAGCGGCAGGATCACGTGCCGCTGCAGGGCCGGCAGCAGCGCCTCGCCCACGGCGTCCATGGTGCTCTCGGCGATGGTGGCCAGCAGCCGCAGGTCGAAGCTGGCGCCGATGCAGGCGGCCAGCTGCAGCGCGCGCTGCGTGTCCTGCGGCAGCCGGCGCAGGTTGCCGACCACGAACTCGACCACGTTGGCGCCCAGTTCGCTGCGCCGCACCGCCTCGAGGTCCCAGCGCCAGCGGCCGGCCGCCGGCGAGAAGGCGATCGCCGCCGACTGCTCCAGCGTGCGCAGCATCTCGCCGAGGAAGAACGGGTTGCCCTGCACGCGCTCGTTCAGCACCTCGGCCAGCGGCCGGCACTCGGCGCCATCGGCGTGCAGCGCGTCGGCGAGCAGCGCCTGCACGGCGTCGATGGCGAGCGGCCTGAGCGCCAGCTCGTGCACCGGCCGGGCCTGCTGCATCTCGTTCAGCGCCAGCCGCAGCGGGTGGCCGGCGTCGACCTCGTTGCTGCGATAGGCGCCGATCAGCAGCAGCCGCGGCAGGTCGCGCGCGGCGGCGATCCAGCCGATCAGGTTCAGCGTCGAGGCATCGCTGAACTGCAGGTCGTCGATGAAGACCACCAGCGGCTGCTCGGCCGTGATCGCGCGCAGGAAGTCGAGCAGCGCGATCTGGAACCGGTTCTGCGCCTCGGCGCGCGGCAGCTCGGGCACCGGCGGCGGCGTGCCCACGATCCGTTCGAGCTCCGGCACCAGCTCGGCGATCACCCGCGTGTTGGGGCCGAGCGCGGCGGCGAAGCGGCGCCGCCACTCGTCGCGGCGCTCGTCGCTTTCGGCCAGCAGCTGCCGCACCAGGTGGCGCAGGGCGACGGTGGCCGCCGCGTAGGGCGTGGCGCGCTGGAACTGGTCGAACTTGCCCTGCGCCAGGTAGCCCTGCCGGCGGGCGAGGGTGCGCGCCAGCTCGTTGACCAGCGCCGACTTGCCGACCCCCGAAGTGCCGGAGACCATGCACAACTCGGTGCCGCCGGCGGCTGCCTGGTCGAAGATCGCGCCCAGCGCCGCCAGTTCGGCCTCGCGGCCGTAGAGCTTCTGCGGCACCCGGAAGCGGCGCGGCACGTCGTGATGGGCCAGCGCGAAGTCCGACACCGCGCCGGTCTGCGTCAGCTCGCGGCGGCAGCGGTCGAGGTCGGCGACGAGGCCCCAGCTGCTCTGGTAGCGGTCCTCGGCGTTCTTCGCCATCAGCTTCAGCACGATCGCCGAGACCGCGGCCGGAATCGACGGCACCCGTTCGTGCGGCGGCTGCGGCACCTTGCTGATGTGGCAGTGGACCCACTCCAGCACCGAGTCGGCCTTGAACGGCAGCTCGCCGGTCAGCAGTTCGTAGCAGGTGACGCCGAGCGAGTAGTAGTCGGAGGTGTAGTCGACGTCGCGGTTCATGCGGCCGGTCTGCTCCGGCGACATGTAGGCCGGCGCCCCTTCGAGCCGGCGCTCGGCGGCGTCGCCCTGCGGCTCCTGCGACAGCTCGGAGGCGATGGCGAAGTCGATCAGGCGCAGGTTGCCGGCGTCGTCGATCAGGATCGTCTGCTTCTCGATCTTCTTGTGCACGATGTCGAGGTC
This sequence comes from uncultured Burkholderiaceae bacterium, assembly GCA_964388005.1. Taxonomy (GTDB): domain Bacteria; phylum Pseudomonadota; class Gammaproteobacteria; order Burkholderiales; family Burkholderiaceae_F; genus JADJWR01. The sequence continues at coordinate 198 of CAYLZU010000325.1, read as the reverse complement.
GTGCACGCGGCCGAGGATCTCCGCGAGCGCGATCGCCAGATCGAGGAAGGTCGCCAGCGGCACGCGGTGGCCGGGAAACTGCGCCGCCCACACGGCCAGCGAGCGGCCGAACGATTCGAGCACCAGCGCCGCGTTGCCGTTGCCGCACGGCACCAGCTCGAAAGCGCGGATCACCCCCGGCACCTGCCGCAGGCGTTC